>JAWKIQ010000005.1:0-195000 GCA_041394185.1 Acidimicrobiales bacterium | reverse complement strand
AAGGACGGAAAGACCCCGTGGACCTTTACTATAGCTTGATGTTGAGTTTTGTTATGTGTTGTGTAGGATAGGTGGGAGACTAGGAAGCATTGGCGCTAGCCAGTGTGGAGTCATTGTTGAAATACCACCCTGCTCATGCTGGGGCTCTAACCTAGGTCCATTATCTGGATCGGGGACAGTGGCAGGCGGGTAGTTTGACTGGGGCGGTCGCCTCCTAAAGAGTAACGGAGGCGCCCAAAGGTTCCCTCAGACTGGTTGGCAATCAGGCGTCGAGTGCAATGGCACAAGGGAGCTTGACTGCGAGACCTACAAGTCGAGCAGGAGCGAAAGCTGGGCATAGTGATCCGGCGGTTGCGTGTGGAAGCGCCGTCGCTCAACGGATAAAAGGTACCCCGGGGATAACAGGCTCATCTTCCCCAAGAGTCCATATCGACGGGAAGGTTTGGCACCTCGATGTCGGCTCATCGCATCCTGGGGCTGAAGCAGGTCCCAAGGGTTGGGCTGTTCGCCCATTAAAGCGGTACGCGAGCTGGGTTTAGAACGTCGTGAGACAGTTCGGTCCCTATCCTCTGCAGCCGAAGGAGATTTGAGGAAGTCTGTCCCTAGTACGAGAGGACCGGGATGGACGCAGCTCTCGTGTGCCAGTTGTTCCGCCAGGAGCATGGCTGGTTAGCGACCTGCGGAAGGGATAACCGCTGAAGGCATCTAAGCGGGAAACCCGTTCGAAGATGAGTTCTCCCACCGGGTTAACCGGGTAAGGCCTGTGGTAGACCACCACGTTGATAGGCCGGATGTGTAAGTGCAGCAATGTATTCAGCAGACCGGTACTAATCGGCCGAGGGCTTGGATTATTCGCTCGTGCTCGCTATGGAGTACTCGAGGACACCTCGAGACAAACAAGATCGCCGCCTCCGTTCGGAGGCAGCTACCGGTTTCCGGTGGTGATAGCGTCGAGGCCACACCCGTTCCCATTTCGAACACGGAAGTTAAGCTCGACAGCGCCGATGGTACTTGGGGGTAGACCCCCTGGGAGAGTAGGACGCCGCCGGATTTCTTTGTCAGATAGCCGCCCCTCGGGGCGGCTATCGGCGTTTTTGCCCTACGATCGTGGTCCCTATGTCTTCTCCGTCTTCTCCGCGCAACCCCAGGCGTGGCGGTCCACCTCGACGCCCGTCCGATCCTCCGAAGGGCAAGCCCGGCTGGGGGCGCGTCGCACGCAAGGGTGCCGACTCGGCCCGCAGGTACGAAGACCGTGGCAACCCGCAGCCCGAACGTCAAAGCGGCCGCCCTGACCCTCAGGACGAGTGGCGTCGGGTCGATGGTGCCGGCCGTGGTGGTGGTGGCGGCGCCGGTCGCAAGTCGTCGTCGAGTAACCGTAAGGTCAAGGTCGACCGCTCGTCGCTTGGTGCAGTACCTGCGGACCAACGCGAGCGCACCGCCAAACGCCTTGGCGAAGCGGCCTCTGCGTTCTCCGACGAACGGTTCGAGGATGCGCGCAAGCTGCTGGTTCCGATGGCCGAGCGCTATCCGGGCGTGCCCGACATCGAGGAGCTGTTGGGATTGACCCTCTACCGGCTGGGTCGCTGGAAGGAAGCAATCCGGTCCCTTGAAGGCCTTTACGCCATGACTGGATCCACCGAACAGCACCCGGTGTTGGCCGATGCCTATCGGGCTCTGGGTGACCATGAGCGTGTCGCCGAGTTGTGGGACGAGCTGCGTCACGATCATCCCGATGCCGCCGTGATCACCGAGGGCCGCATAGTGCGGGCCGGCTCGCTTGCCGACCAGGGCGATGTCGAAGCTGCGATTCGGCTGTTGGAGCAGGGGCCTGTTCGCACAAAGGTTCCCAAAGACCACCACCTGCGTCTGTGGTACGCCCTCGCCGATCTCTACGAGCGTGCCGGCGATTCGCAGCGCGCCAGCCGGGGTTTCAAGCGGGTCGCAGAAGTCGATCCGTCGTTCGCCGACGTGCGGTCACGGCTGGGTTGACCGCAACGTTGCAGCTCATTGTGTGTTAGTACAGTTGCGCAACGAACATATGTTCGATACAATCACATCGTGTCCAAGGAACAGGTCCCTGGTGAGCTGATCGATGTCGACTGTGCGCTGTCGAAGGCGTTCGCCGTCGACTTCACGCTCCTAGACCCCGCTGCACTCAGAGACGCCGTGGCGCGTGTATCGGCTTTGCGCAATCGTATAGATGCGCTCGATGCAGCGGTCCTGGCCGCTGCCGATCAGCCATTGGTGTTCGCCCAGGGTCGCTTTGGGGGATCTGCCACCCTTCGCTCATACATGAGGTCGACTTCCAACGCACATGGCGGCGCTATCGCCGGCCGCACGCTGCGCGCTGATCGCCTGCGGCTGATGCCTTTGGTTCGCGATGCCTTCGAACGTGGCGACATCACGGCGGACCATGTGAAGGTCTTGGGTGAGCTGACGGGTTCACAGTTTTTCGAGGCTTTCATCGATGCCGAAGATCTGTTGGTCGAGTGGGCGATCACCATGTCCTGGACCGACTTTCACACTGCTATCCAAGCCTGGAAGCGCGCAGCCGACGACCGCGAACCCGATCTCAAGGATGAGAAGGACCGCGCGGCGCGTTCCGTCAGCCTCGTTCGGGCCTGGAAAGACCGCGGAGACCTTGCCGGAACCCTCACTCCCGAGGCCCGGGTCATTATCCGGGGCGAGCTCGCGCGAATCACGCAGCAGCTGCTCCAACACGACCGCTCCGAGGCTCGCAAAAGGCTCGGCAGAGACGACATCAGCAGTCATGATCTTGCGCGAAGCGCCAGGCAGCGTATGCACGACGCGCTTGTCATCATGGCTCGTAGGTCCAACGGAGCCCAGATGGGTGCCGACATGTCCGCACCCATCGTCCACGTGCGCGCCACGGCCGAGGCCGTCGAGGCAGCACTGCAGAAGGCGCACGGCATCGAGCCCGACTCCGTGCCTGCTGACCGCCTCGAGTGCGAGTTCGACGATGGTACGCCCATGACCTACGACCAGCTGGTCCGGTACGTCGTCGCCGGCGCCATCCACACCGTTGTTCTGTCGCAAGATGGGGCAGTGCTCAGATACGGCACCGGCCGACGGTTCTTCAGCCGTCACCAGAAGCTCGCCATGCAGTACCGCGACCGCTTCTGCTCTTGCGGGTGTGGCTTGTTGGCCCGCCAGGTCGACGCCGACCATCACCTGCCGTTCGAAGACGGCGGACCAACCGACCTCGAAAACGCGGTGCCGCGTTGCCGCACCACACACGCTCGCAAGACGGCAATCGAGAATCACGCCCGATCGGCGTCCAGGCGGCGAAAACAGGCCGAAGTTCGCGCCGACCGGATAGCGCAGAGCCGAAGTCCGATACACGGCTTGCCGCTGCCCTCGGTGTTCGGCCTTAGAGCCAACGACGAAGACGACGGTGTCACACCGTCCTGACAGAATTGCCCCGACTTCCCCCACACATGCTCGGGCGCCTCAGGCGCGCCACACAAGAGAAGCCAACAGTGGAGGAAGAAATGTCAAACGACGTCGATGTCGACGTATCCGTGGTGGTCGGGGTTCTGTCGTCCGACCCCGCCTGCAAGACGCTGCCCAGCGGCACGTGTATCTGCAATCTCGAAGTCACGGTGCGCACCGAAGGGGTCGCCACGAGATCGGTGCCGGTGGCCAAGTTCGATCCGCCTCGCAGCGTGGTGTCGCTGTCGAAGGGCGACCGGGTCGTGGTGGCAGGCGAGGTGGTTCGGCGGTTCTTTCGAGCCGGTGGCACCACGGTCAGTCGAACCGAAGTGGTCGCATCCGTGATCAGGCGCGATACGCCGGCCGCGCGCCGTGACATCGTCAAGTGGCTCAAAACGGCCACCGCCGAGCTGGTCGAGTGAACCAGCTCGGCGGTGGTGCCGAAGTGTTGATGTCCGGATGTGCCAGCGCTACTCGACGGTCCAGGTGCCGAGGCTGCGCAGCAGCTGGTCGATGTCGCCTGGGCCCTTGCGGGCGTTGGCGGCGGCAAGCTGATCGGCAACCGAAGACGTGTACTCGGGGCGTTCGACGCTGCGGAACACGCCGAACGGGGTAGGCGAGTGGTCGTCGGTGTTCAGCCTGGCAAGGGCAAAGGCCAGAGACGGGAACGGACTGTGCATGTTGTGCACCAAGATCCGGTCGATGCCCACATCGGACACCTCGGCCAGGCGCAACACGCCGTCGTCGCCCATCGTCACGCCGCGCTGCTTGTCGGCACCGAACAGGATCGGCTCTCCGTGAACCAGGTTGATCATCATGTCGTCGCGGTTCGACCGCTTGGTGATGTCGTTGAACTGGCCATCGTTGAACACGTTGCAGTTCTGGTAGATCTCGACGAACGAGGCGCCGCGGTGCTCGTGGGCGGCGCGGAACGTCTCCATCATGTGCTGGCGGTCGAGGTCGTGGGTGCGGGCCACGAAGCTGGCCTCTGCGCCCAAAGCCACCGACAGCGGGTTGAACGGCGGGTCGATCGAGCCCAGCGGGCTCGACTTGGTGACCTTGCCAACTTCCGACGTCGGCGAGAACTGACCCTTGGTGAGGCCATAGATCCTGTTGTTGAACAGCAGGATGTTCAGGTTGACGTTGCGTCGCAGGGCATGGATCAGGTGGTTGCCGCCGATCGACAGGCCGTCACCGTCGCCGGTGATGACCCACACGTTCAGGTCGGGCCTGGCCACAGCGAGACCGGTGGCGATCGCCGGGGCGCGGCCGTGGATCGAGTGCATGCCGTAGGTGTTCATGTAGTACGGGAAGCGGCTAGAGCAGCCGATACCCGAGATGAACACCGTGTTCTCGGGGTTGACGCCCAGGTCGGGCATCACCTGCTGGACGGCCTGGAGGATTCCATAGTCGCCGCAGCCGGGGCACCAGCGCACTTCCTGGTCGCTCGCCCAGTCCTTCTTGGTGGTCAGGGTGACGGGGGTGTCGCTCATGATGCGCTCCTAGCAGCAACGATCGCGTCTTCGATTTCTTGGATTCGGAACGGAAGGCCCGCAACCTTGCTGATCGAGCGGGCGTCGACCAGGTACTTCGAGCGGACCAGATTGCACAGCTGACCCTTGTTCAGCTCGGGAACCAGGATCTTGTCGTAGCGACGCAACTTGTCGCCCAAGTCGTTGGGCAGTGGGTTGAGATGCTCGAGATGGATCCAGGCCAACTTGTGGCCGGCCCGCCTCTGACGCTCGACCGCAGAGTGAGTGGCCGCCCAGGTCGAGCCCCAGGTCAGCATGCACATGTCGGCGTCGACGTCGCCCTTGACCTCGAGCTCGGGGTAGTCGGCCGCAATGCGGTCGATCTTGGCCTGGCGCAGGTCGCCCATCAGCTGATGGTTCTCTGGAGTGTAGTTGACGTTTCCGGTCTTGTCGGCCTTCTCGAGGCCGCCGACTCGGTGCATCAGGCCCGGTGTACCCGGGATTGCCCACGGGCGGGCGAGGGTGTCCTCGTCGCGCAGGTAGGGCAAGAACACCGGGTTGCCGTCTTCGTCGGTCCCGTTGAAGTCGGTGGTGTATGGCACCGAGATGTCGGGCAGCTCGGCGGTGTTGGGGATGCGCCACGGCTCGGACCCGTTGGCCAGGTAACCATCGGACAACAAGATGACCGGGGTGCGGTACTTCAGCGCAATGCGGGCTGCTTCGATGGCTGCGTGGAAGCACTGGGCGGGGCTGTAGCTGGCGACGATCGGCAGCGGAGCCTCACCATGGCGACCGTAGAGCGCCAGGTTCAGGTCGGCGGCCTCGGTCTTGGTGGGCAAGCCCGTCGAAGGACCACCACGCTGGATGTCGATGATCAGCAACGGCAGTTCGATCGATACCGCCAACGAGATCGTCTCGCTCTTGAGGGCCACGCCCGGACCGCTGGTGGTGGTGATGCCGAGGTGACCGGCGAACGCGGCGCCAAGAGCCATGCCGACGGCGGCGATCTCGTCTTCGGCCTGCACGGTGCGCACGCCGAAGTGCTTGTGCTTGGACAGCTCGTGAAGGATGTCAGAGGCAGGGGTGATCGGATACGAACCCAGGGTGACCGGCAGCTTGGCCAGCTGCCCTGCAGCGACGAGGCCCCAGGCGAGGGCGGTGTTGCCCGTGATGCTGGTGTATTCACCCGCAGGCAGCGAGGCCGGCTTGACCTCGTAGCGATGGCCGACCTGCTCGGTGGTCTCACCGAAGTGGAAGCCGGCCTTCAGTGCAGCAGAGTTGGCCTGAACGACCTGTTCGCGGCCTGCGAACTTCTCCTCGATCCAGTCGAGAGTCGGCTGAACCGGACGGGTGTACATGAACGACACCAGACCCAGAGCGAAGAAGTTCTTCGAGCGCTCGGCATCGCGGGGCTTGACGCCGAAGGGTTCGCACGCGTCACGCGTCAGCGACGACATGGGAACCTTGATGACGCGATAGCCGTTGAGGGTGCCATCTTCGAGAGGGTTGGCGTCGTAGCCGGCCTTGTCGAGGTTGCGCTCGTCGAAGGCGTCCTCGTTGACGATCACCGTGCCGCCGGTCTCGAGACGGCTCAGGTCGGCCTTGAGAGCGGCCGGGTTCATCGCCACCAACACGTTGGGCTCGTCGCCCGGTGTGGTGATGTCGTGGTCGGAGATGTGAACCTGGAAGCTCGATACTCCGTTTACGGTGCCCTGCGGGGCCCTGATCTCGGCGGGGAAGTCGGGCAGCGTCGACAGGTCGTTGCCGAACGACGCGCTCACGGAGGTGAAGCGATCACCTGTGAGCTGCATACCGTCGCCGGAGTCTCCTGCGAATCTGACGACGAGCCGGTCTAGGGCTCGCTCCTCGGACTGGTCGACCGTGTCGGTCATGATGGCTGTCCTCCTTGCCCGGCCTCGTTGCCGGGTGGACGTGATGAGGCTTCTCTCACCCTACCGATCGGCTACCTGATATTCAGATATAGCCAAGGTGAGTGACCCTCATACTTTACGTTTCGCCGAGCCGAGAACGTGCACCCGGTACGCTGCCGCCCGATGGCATGGGTTCTTGACCTCGACGGTGTTGTTTGGATTGGGCCCGAGCCCATACCCGGAGCGGCTGAAGCCGTGGCCCGGCTTCGCTCGGCAGGGCACAGGGTTCTGTTCGTCACCAACTTCAGCGCTCTGACCGTTGCCGATGCCGAGGCCAAGCTGGCCGCGGCCGGAATTCCGGCCGCTGGAGACGTCATCACCTCGGCGATGGCCGCGGGCAGCCTGGTGAGCGAAGGCGAGACGGTTCTGGTGGCTGGTGGGCCCGGAGTGGTCGAGGCCGTCGCCGCGGCCGGTGGTGTCGTGGCCGGGCCCGACGTGCCGCCAGAGCGGATCGATGCCGTCGTCGTCGGGTTCCACCGCGAGTTCGACTTCGCACGGGTGACCCGAGCGGCCAGGGCCCTGCATGCGGGGGCCAGGCTGGTGGCGACCAACCTCGATCCGACCTACCCCACCCCCGAAGGTCTCGAGCCGGGTAACGGTGCGCTGGTGGCGGCCATCGCCACGGCGGGCAAGGTCGAGCCCACCGTTGCGGGCAAGCCCTATGCGCCCGTCGCCGAACTGGTGCACCGCACCCTGGGGACGGTGGCGGGCGATCCGGCAAATCGCGGCCGCCACGTCGTGGTGGGTGATCTGGCCGCAACCGACGGGGCCCTCGCCCGGAGATTGGGCTTCGAGTTCGCCCTGGTTCTCAGCGGCGTGACGGCGCCCGAGCAGGTGCCGACCCTCGACCCTGCGCCCGATGTGGTGGCGCCAGACCTGGCTTCGCTGGTCGACGACCGACTGCAACCCGGGAACTGAACGGCAGGCGCCTGCCTCGAGCTAGCGGATGGGCCCGTCGTAGGGCGGGAGGTCGTTGCCGTAGGGCGGGGTCGGGTCTTCGACGCGGCCGCCGTGGCGGTTGTCCCACCAGCCGGCGTCGTTCCCAACGTATGCGGTGCGCCACAGCGCCCGGCGGGCCCGCAGGCTTTCGCGCACCGCGAGGGCGAACAACACCCCGAACACGAAGCCGCCGATGTGAGCCCAGCGGGCGATTCCGCTGTCGTCGGCCAGGAAGAACTGCGACACCAGCCAGGCCACCAGCAGCCACTTGGCGGCAATCTCGACGAAGAAGACGAAGATGGCGAACACCAGGGTTCGGACGCGAGCGTTGGGGAACCACACCAGATAGGCGCCCATCACGCCCGCGATTGCGCCGGACGCCCCGATGATGGGAATGGTGGAGTCGAACCCGAACGCCAGGTGGGTGGCGGTCGCGGCGATGCCCGACACCAGGTAGAAGACGATGTATTTGATCTTGCCCAGGTGATCTTCGACGTTGTTGCCGAAGATCCACAAGAACAACATGTTGAAGCCCAGGTGGAAGATGTCGCCGTGCAGGAACATCGAGGTGATCACCGCCAGAAGCGGCTGCTTGTCGGGGAAGGCCACCGGCCCCGTCGCTTGAGCATCGTCGCAGGCGGTGGTGTCGCGCCCGCTGATGGTCTCGACGATCTGGTCGGTGGTGAGGGGGTCGCCGCGTGAGATCTCGCACGGTATGGCGGCGTATTGGTAGCTGAACTCGAGCCCCTCGCTGGTGTCGGCCCGCGGCTGGATCAAGAAGAAGACGGCGATGTTGATCGCGATGAGCACGACCGTGACCCAGGCCAGACCGCGCGTGGGGTTCTCGTCGTGCAGGGGGATCACGGCTTCGACTCTAGTCATCGCAGGCGGTGCTCACCGGCTGGCTGTCTCACCGCGGTGGTAGCGTGCGCGCCTGGAATGACCCGTCGAAGACTCGATCTCGAACTGGTGCGCAGAGGGCTTGCGCCGAGTCGCCAATCGGCGCGCTCGTTCGTCGATCAGGGTCGGGTCACGGTGGGTGGTGCCCCGGCGCTCAAAGCCTCCCGCATGGTTGGCGTCGACGAACCCATCGCATTGGCCGCGGCCGATCGTGAGTTTGCAAGCAGGGGCGGCCACAAGCTAGACGCAGCACTCGACGCGTTCGAGATCTCGGTCCGGGGCCTGCGGGTGCTCGACGCCGGCGCCTCCACGGGCGGGTTCACCGACTGTGTGCTGCAGCGCGGTGCCTCGTCGGTCGTGGCCGTCGACGTCGGGTACGGCCAGCTGGCCCTGCACCTGCGCGACGACCCCAGGGTCGATGTGCGCGAACGCACCAACGTCAGGCACCTCGACCCCGCTTCGGTCGATCCGCACGTCGACCTGGTCGTTGCCGACCTGTCGTTCATTTCGCTGCTGACCGTCTTCGAGCCCTTGCTGGCCGTGTGCGCACCCGGTGCACAGATGGTGTTGCTGGTGAAGCCCCAGTTCGAAGCGGGCCGCTCTGAGGCGTCGCGCGGTGGTGGTGTCATTCGCGATCCCGCGGTTTGGGAGGCGGTTCTGCACAAGGTGACGTCGGAGATCGCCCTCCGGGGCACCATCATGGGTGTGATGCTGTCACCCGTCCGAGGCCCCCGCGGAAACCGCGAGTTCCTGCTGCACGTCGGGGTTGCGCGCCCCGAGCCCGGGGTCGATGTGGACGCAGCCATCGAAGTGGCCGTCGCGACGGCCTGCGCCGAGGAGGGCAACGTTCGATGAGCTCACCACATTCGCCGTCCGGCGAACGACGTTCGATGTTCATGGTCGTGCATCCCGATAGGGCGCTGGCCGACGAAGCCGCGCACTCGGTGGTGGCGTGGTGTCATCGCAACGGCTGGGGCATCTTCCTCACCGCAGCCGATGCCGACCGGCTCGAACTGCCCTCTCTGGGCACAGCCGACGCCGATCTCGACACCGTGGTGGCCGGAACCGACCTGGCCGTAAGCGTCGGCGGCGATGGCACCATGCTGTTCGCCAGCGGGCTGACGGCGGCCCACGGTGTGCCCATTCTGGGCGTGAACACCGGCAGGCTGGGCTACCTGACCGAGGTCGAGCCCGACGAGATCGACCATGCACTCGACGAGATAGCCGCCGGGCGCTACCGGGTCGAAGATCGCATGCGGGTCGATCTGGTTCTCGAGCGCGCCGACGGCACGGTCGAGGGCCCGTGGAGCGCCCTCAACGAGGGGGTGGTCGAGAAGCGATCGCAGGGTCACACCGTTCACCTGGCGGTCGACTTCCACGGCAACCGGTTCAACACCTACTCCGCCGATGCGCTCATCGTGGCCACCCCAACGGGTTCGACCGCGTACTCGATGTCGGCTCGTGGCCCCATTGTCGAACCCACCCACCGGGCCATCTTGTTCACGCCTGTCAGCCCCCACACCTTGTTCGACCGCTCGTTGGTTCTCGACTGGACCACCGAGGTGCGAATCACCGTCGAGGGCGACAGGGACGCGATCTTGTCGGTCGACGGGTGGGCGCGGGCCCGGCTCGAGCCCGGCGACTGCGTAGCAGCACGCACATCCTTGCTGCCAACACATCTGGTCAGCTTCGGACGACGGACCTTTCACCAGGTCCTGACCTCGAAGTTCGGTCTCAGCAAGGAGTTCTGACGTGCTCGTCGAGCTGTCGGTTCGCGATCTCGGGGTCATCGAAGACCTCCGGCTGGTGCTGGGTGGCGGCATGACCGCACTCACCGGCGAAACCGGTGCCGGAAAGACACTGGTCGTACAGGCGATACAGCTGCTGACAGGAGGCAAGGCCGACTCTTCGCTGGTTCGCCCTGGCGCCGAAGAAGCAGTCGTCGAAGGTCGGTTCGTCCACGGAGACGCCGAGGTCGTTGTCTCCAGGGTCATTCCGGCCAGCGGCCGCAGCCGCTCATATATCGACGGGCGTATGGCCAACAGCGCCCAATTGGGCGACCTGGGCTCAGAGCTGGTCGACCTGCACGGACAGCATGCTCACCAGTCGCTGCTGGCCCCGGCGGTGCAGCGTGCCGCCCTCGACGACCACGCGGGTGTGAGCCTCGAAGCACTTCACGCGGCCCGCGCCAGCGTCAGGCGCATCGAAACCGAACTGGCCGAAGTGGGCGGCGACGCGAGGGCCCGAGCCCACGAGATCGACCTGTTGCGATACCAGATCGCAGAGATCGAGGATGCGGCCATCGCCGGCGCCGACGAGGACTCGACGCTCGAAGACGAAGAAGACCTGCTGGCCGATGCCCACGCCCACCTCGAGGCCGCGTCGGGTGTGCGCGAGGCGGTCGCCGGCGACGGCGGCGCCCTGGATTCCGTGGGTCTGGCGCTGTCGATGCTGGCCGGGCGTTCACCGTTTCGCGAGGTCGAGCGGCGGCTGCGGTCTGTTCAGGCCGAACTCGACGACGTGGCCACCGAGACGCGGGCGGCTGGCGAAGGCATCGAGGACGACCCCGAACGGCTTGTCCAGGTCCGCGCTCGGCGCCAGCTGCTCAGAGACCTCACCCGCAAATACGGCGACTCGCTGGCCGAGGTCATCGAGTTTGCCGAGCGGGCCCACGAGCGACTCGACCAGCTCGAGCGACACGACGAGCTGGCCGGCGAACTGGAACAGCGGCTTGCCGTGGCCCACAGCCAGGTGGCAGCCGAGGCCAAGCTGGTTGCCGAGGCCCGACGCGAGGCGGCGAGCCCGTTGGCCCAGGCGGTCACCGCGCGGCTTCCCGACCTGGCCATGGGTCGAGCCCGTGTCGAGGTCGTGGTCGGTGGTGCCGACCCTGGTGACGATGTCGAGTTCTTGTTCGCTGCCAACAGCGGCTCGCCCCTGCTGCCACTGAACAAGGTGGCTTCCGGAGGCGAGCTGGCCCGGGTGATGTTGGCGCTTCGGCTGGTGCTGTCGGCAGGCCCCGAAACCCTGGTGTTCGACGAGGTCGACGCCGGCATCGGCGGCGAGGCGGCGATTGCGGTCGGCGAGTCTTTGGCCAGGTTGGGGGCAGATCATCAAGTTCTAGTGGTCACACACCTTCCGCAGGTGGCTGCTTTTGCCGACGAGCATGTTGTGGTGACAAAGGTCGACGATGGCAGCGGGGCTCAGAGCCGCATCGAAGCTGCGCGCGACGAGCGCCGAGTCGTCGAGTTGGCTCGCATGTTGGCCGGTCGCCCCGACTCGTCCGCGGGCCGCGAGCACGCGGGCGAGCTGTTGGCCTTGGGCGCATCGGTACGAGAGCAGCGAGGCTGACCATCGTGTTCACCCGCCGCCGATCTGACCTCGCTGCCGACTCGTCGGGGTCGGCGAACGTGACCGGCAGGGCCAAGGGCGATCGGCGCACCAAGAACCTGATACCCAGGCTCGAGCCTGGCGACATCGCGATGGTGTACCACCAGGACATCGACAGGGTTGCCGCCGAGGGTCTCATCGCGGCCGGTGTCGCCGCGGTCGTCAACGCCAACTCGTCGATGTCGGGCCGCTACCCCAACCTGGGGGCGATGCTGATCACCCAGTCGGGTATTCCGTTGCTCGACGAGGTGGGGGTCGAGACACTTTCCGAGATCCCCGATGGGGCGGTGGTGTCGATCGACGGTGATTCGCTGTATGTCGACGGCGAGTTGCACGGCAAGGGCGTCAGGCAAGACCGCGAAAGCCTCGAGCAGCGTTATGAGGCTGCCAAGATCGCCATCACCGGCGAGTTGACCGACTTCGCAGCCAACACCCTCGAGTACATCGCATCCGAACCGCATCTGATCACCGACCGGCCCGAGTTACCCGATCTCAGGGTCGACATCAGCCGGCGCCACGTGTTGGTGGTGGTCAGAGGGCTCGACTATCGCGAAGACATGCTCGCGCTGAGGCGCATCGGCTATGTCAGCGATCTGCGGCCGATCCTCATCGGTGTCGATGGCGGAGCGGATGCCCTCATCGAGAACGGCTACACACCAGACATCATCTTGGGCGACTTCGACTCGGTTTCTCAAGACGCCCTGCGCAAGGGTGCCGAGCTGATCGTTCACGCCTATGCCGGAGGTGATGCCCCCGGAGCCGCCCGCCTCGATCGGCTCGGTTTCGAGTACAAGGTGTTCGAGGCCCCCGGCACCTCAGAGGACGTGGCGCTGAACCTGGCCTTCGAAAAGGGAGCAGAGCTGATCGTCCTGGTGGGCTCGCACACCTCGATGATCGATTTCTTCGACAAGGGCCGCGCCGGCATGGCGTCGACCTTTCTGACCCGCATGAAGGTGGCACCCATCCTGGTCGACGCCAAGGGTGTGTCTCGCCTCTATCGCACCAGCGTTCGCAAACGCGACCTGTCGTTGCTGGTGTTGTCCGCACTGTTCACGATCATCGTCATCGCCGCGGTAACCGAGCCCATCCGGCTCGTGCTGCGGACGCTCTGGTTGAATCTGACCTGACCAATGATCAACCTCCGCTACCACATCGTCTCTATCGTCGCAGTGTTCCTGGCCCTCGGAATCGGCGTCGCTCTGGGCTCGTCGTTCGTCGACGGGTTCGTCGTCGAGACGCTCAGGCGCAACGTCGACTCGCTCGAGGCCGACCGCGACAACCTTCGCTCCGACGTCGACCTGTTGCAGAACGAACTCGACGCCACCCGCGAAGCCCACAACGCCGAACTGGACACCCTGTTGCCGCTGTCCATCAGCGAGCGGTTGTCGGGGCGGCCGGTGATGATAATCGCCACCCAGGGCGTCGACTCGGCCGAATGGGAGCAGGTTCGCGACACGGTCATCGATGCGTCTGCGACCTATGAGGGCACCCTTTGGCTGTCGGACAGGCTAGACCTCAGCCAGGAGTCGAACAGGGCCGACATCGCCGAGGTGCTGGGGTTGGTGACCGATCGCGAGTCGGTGGTGCGCCCGGCGTTGTTCCTGAGGTTGGCCAGGGCCATGTTCCCCGGCCCCACCAGCGACATCGAGGTGGGCGACAATCCGTTGGTGTTGTTGCGCGATGCCGCCTTGCTGTCGTTCGACAACGAACAGGCGCGCACGGGCGCATTGGGTGAGGTGCCCATACCCGGGACCTTCTACGTCATCGTGGGCGGCGAAGATGCCGTTCTGACGCCCGAACAGTTCGTTATTCCGCTGCTGACCAAGGCCGTAGACGAACAACTCGACCCGTGGGCCGTAGCAGTTCAGGCCCGTCCGTCCGACTCGGACGTATCCCGCGACTCATACGTGGGGGTGTTGCGGGCCGATCCGTTGCTGGCCCAGACGGTGGCCACCGTCGACTCTGTCGACACGTTCGACGGCGTCTTGTCGCTGGTGTTGCTGGCCGAACGCCGCGAGGTGGCTCACCTGGGGGTCGCCGCGTCTGCCGTCGACGGCCGCCTGCCCGAACCGTGAGCACGGTCGACGAAACGCCACCGGACTCGTCGGTCGTGGCGGTGGTACCGGCCTTCGACCGGGCCGATTCGGTTGGCGCCACCGTCGAGGCGCTGCAATCGATCGCCGCGGTGGCTCGGGTGATCGTGGTCGACGACGGTTCTGGTGACGACACCGCTGCGGTGGCGGCCGCGGCCGGCGCGCAGGTGGTGACCCTTCGACCGAACCAGGGCAAGGCGGCCGCCGTCTTGGCAGGGTGTCAGGCCACCGACGCCGACGTGTTGCTGTTCGTGGATGCGGACACGGGTTCCACAGCGGTTCAGGCCGAACGCCTGGTGGGGCCCGTGCTGTCGGGCGAACTCGACATGAGCATCGCCGTGCTGCCGGCTGCAGGCGCACGGGGCGGGTTCGGCCTGGTGCGAGACTTCGCCGCTGCAGTACTGCAGATCGGCACCGGCACACGTTTCGAGGCCCCGCTATCGGGCCAACGGTGCGTCAGGCGATCGGTGGTAGACGCTTTGGGGCCCGTCGACCGGTTCGGTCTGGAGGTGGCGCTGACCCTCGACGCCGCACAGGCGGGTCTGCGCGCCGCAGAGGTCGAAGCCGAGTTCGATCACAGGCACACCGGCCGCTCGTTGGCCGGATTTCGTCACCGGTTGCGCCAAGGCCGCGACCTCTACCGTGCCGGTGCCTCACGCCTGGGCCACAAGGTCATGGTCCGTGCTTTGTGGTCGTCGGTGCGCGGTAGGTTCTGGGCGTGATCGTCGCCATCTCGTTCGCTGCGGCCGCTGTCGTCGCTTCGCAGATGTGGCTGGCGTTGCGCACCCCTTTGTCGAACCCGTCGCTGCTGCGCACCAACTTCCGTGGCAACGAGATACCGGCCATCGCAGGGGTGATCGTGCTCATCGTGGCCACGATCGGTTCTCTGATCGTGTTGGCCCTGTCGAGCTCGGTCGATTCGGCGGTGGCCTTCGCCGGGTTTCAGGCCGCAGCCGGCTTCGGTGTGCTGGGGATGCTCGACGACCTCGGCGCCGATTCCAGCGGGGGCGGTTTCGGGGGGCACCTGCGGGCCCTCAGGAACGGCAAGGTCACAACGGGCCTGGTGAAGCTGATCGGCGGGGGAGTGGTGGCCGCCATGACCGCCGGCATCATCTCACCAGACCTGGCCGGATGGGTCAGGGACACGCTTGTGATAGCGCTGTCGGCCAACCTGGCGAATCTGTTCGATCGCGCTCCGGGACGCACGACCAAGGTGGCCGTCATCGCTTTCGTGGCCTTGGCCGCCTCGACCGCGCTGGCCCCAGAGGTCTCGATAGCTGCGCTGGCGGTCGGTGCCGCTGTGGGGCTGGCTCCGTTCGAACTGGGCGAACACCTGATGCAGGGCGACACGGGGGTCAACGTCGTCGGCGCCCTGTTGGCCGTCTCGGCGGTGGCCACTTGCCCCGACGTTGCGCTGTGGATCGTGCTGGCGGTGGTGCTGGCTCTGAACCTGATCAGCGAGCGGGTGTCGTTCTCGAAGGTCATCGCCGCGAATCGGGTTCTGAGGGCCATCGACATGGCCGGTCGGGCGGTGTAGGTTGAACTCCCGACCGAAAACTACACGGCTGTCATTTTTCGGAAGGGAAGCCCTGTGACCAAGCACATCTTCGTTACCGGAGGCGTTACGAGCTCTCTCGGCAAGGGCATCACGGCGTCGTCTCTGGGGCGGCTGCTGAAGGCCAGGGGCCTGCGGGTGACGATGCAAAAGCTCGACCCGTACATCAACGTCGACCCCGGCACGATGAACCCCTACGAGCACGGCGAGGTGTTCGTCACCGACGATGGGGGCGAGACCGACCTCGACCTCGGGCACTACGAGCGGTTCATCGACGAGAGCCTCACCCGCGATTCCAACGCCACCACCGGCTCGATCTACCAGGCGGTTCTGGCCGCGGAGCGGCGCGGCGACTATCTGGGAAAGACCGTGCAGGTCATCCCGCACATCACAGACGAGATCAAGTCGCGTATCTCCAGGCTGGCCAGAGCCGATGTCGACGTGGTCATCACCGAAGTCGGTGGCACCGTGGGCGACATCGAGATCTTGCCGTTCCTCGAGGCCATAAGGCAGTTCCGCCTCGACGTGGGCCGCGACAACGTCTGCTACGTGCACGTGACGCTGGTGCCGTTCCTGGGGCCGTCGGGTGAACAAAAGACCAAACCGACCCAGCACTCGGTCACCGAGTTGCGCAGCCGCGGTATACAACCCGACGCCATCGTGCTTCGCAGCGAAAAGCCGGTCGAATCCGACCTCAGGGCCAAGATCTCAAGGCTGTGCGACGTCGAGTTGTCCGGCGTGGTCAACGCCGCCGACGCCAGCAACCTCTACCAGGTGCCGTTGACCCTTCACGCAGAGGGCCTCGACTCGTTTTGTGCGAGCGCTTGCGCCTCGCAGATCTGGCCATCGACCTGACCGAGTGGCAGACCCTGGTCGAGCGGGTCGAGAACGCGGTCACACCCGTCCGGATCGGCATCGTTGGCAAATACATCGAGCTACCCGACGCCTACCTGTCGGTCGCCGAGGCCCTGCGCCACGGCGGCTATCACCACGGTGCCGATGTCGATTTGGAGTGGATCCAGGCCGAGGAGGTCGAGGGCCTGTTGGCCGCGGATCGCCTTCACGATCTCGACGGCATAGTCATTCCGGGCGGGTTCGGCGAGAGGGGCGTAGAGGGCAAGATCGCAGCCGCCCAGTACGCCCGCGAGAACGAAATCCCGTGTCTGGGTCTGTGCCTGGGCCTGCAGACCATGGCGATCGAGTTCGCCCGCAACGTGTTGGGTCTGGTGGGTGCCAACAGCAGCGAGTTCGACCCTGGCACCGACCACCCGGTGATCGACCTGATGGACGCCCAACGCGATGTCACGGACAAGGGCGGCACGATGAGGCTGGGCACGTATCCGGCCAAGCTCGCAGACGACAGTCGGGTCGCCGCGATCTATGGCTCGAACCTGGTTTATGAGCGCCACCGACATCGCTGGGAAGTCAACAACAACTATCGCGCCCGGTTGCAGGATGCCGGTCTGAGGTGCAGCGGCTTGTCGCCCGACGATCGCCTGGTCGAGTTCATCGAGCTCGAGGACCATCCGTTCTGGATCGGCACCCAGGCCCACCCCGAGCTCAAGAGCCGACCCAACAGGCCGGCGCCGCTGTTTCGGGCTCTGATCGGCGCCGCCTTGGCTCGCGCCGAGGGCCGCAACCCGCACCTTCTCGACGTCGACTCGATCGAGGCGCTGTGACTTCCCCCGAATTCGAGCAGCTCGACGAGACGGTCCGCTATCAGGGCCGCATGGTTCGCATGTCGACCCTGCACTTTCGCAGCCCCGACGGTGAGGTCTTCGAGCGCGACTTCGTCTTCCACCCCGGTGCGGTGGCGGTTCTGCCCATAGCCGACGACGGCTCGTACGTGCTGGTCCGCCAGTACCGCACGCCGCTGGGTCGAGAAACCCTCGAGCTGCCGGCAGGGGTCCGCGACAAGGATGGCGAGGACGCTGCGGGTGCTGCCGCCAGGGAACTCGCCGAGGAAACCGGCTATGTAGCGGACCACATGGAAGCGCTGGTCAGCGTCCACACCGCTCCTGGCTTTTCCAACGAAGAGGTCTCGATCTTCGTCGCCACCGGCCTGCACCAGCAGGGCCGCGAGGCAGACGGCGTCGAGGAACAGCACATGAGCGTGGTCGAGCTGACGCCGGCCGAGTTCGACGCCATGGCCATTTCGGGTGAGATAACCGACGCCAAGACCCTTCTGGCCGTCTACCAATACCGCTGTCTGGCGTGAATGAGCCCGCCGAGCCGGTCATACGACCAGAGCTCGACGAGTTCTTGACCTGGTTCGCGGTCGAGCGAGGCAGGGCGCCCAACACGGTCAGCGCGTACAGGCGCGATCTGGTCGCCTATCTCGAATGGCTGGGTCCTCGCGGGCCACGCGAGGCATCGGAGAGCGACGTCGTCGCCTATGTGGGTTACCTGCGTTCGCTGGGGCGGGCGCCGTCGACGGTTGCGCGCGCCACCGTGTCGGTGCGTGCTCTGCACCGGTTCCTGGCCGCCGAGGGCGGCGCCACAACCGACCCGACCGCCGCGGTTGATGTTCCCCGGGTTCCGCGAGGTCTGCCGCGTGCGCTCAGCGTCGATCAGGTGCAGGCATTGTTGGCCTCGCCGGTGGGCGACGACCCCCTGACCCGCCGAGATCGTGCCATCCTCGAGACCCTCTACGGCACCGGAATGCGCATCTCGGAGTTGGTGGGGTTGTCGCTGGCAGACGTAGACCTGGGGTCGCGGCTCATTAGGGCGTTCGGAAAGGGCCGTCGCGAGCGCATTGTGCCCTTCGGGCGTCACGCAGCGGCCGCCCTGGGTGATTGGCTGTCGGGCGCTGGTCGGGGGGCGCTGGTAGCCGACCGGTCGCAGTCGCGCGCTGACGCCGAGGCGGTGTTCTTGAACGCTCGTGCGGGCCGCCTGAGTCGTCAGGGAGCCTGGCTGGTGGTTCGCAAGCACGGTGAGCGGGTCGGCTTGGGACCCGATCTGTTGACCCCGCACGTGTTGAGGCACTCGTGTGCCACCCATCTGCTCGAGTTCGGTGCCGACATAAGGTCGGTCCAGGAGCTGTTGGGGCACGTGTCGATCTCGTCGACCCAGCGTTATACGGCGGTGTCTCAGGAGCGACTCAGGAAGGTGTACGACAGCGCTCACCCGCGGGCGCGGCGCGAATGAGCCCCGGGTCGGGCAACCTGTAGGCGTGGATCGGACAAAGCCATGACCGACGTGTACCTGGCTCTGGCACTGGTGGGTGTGATGATGCCGTCGCTGATCATCCACGAGATCGCGCATGCCTGGACGGCCGATTTCTTCGGAGACCCAACCGCCAGGCGGGCCGGTCGCATCACCTTGAACCCTCTCAAGCACATGGATCCCATCGGCACCGTCGTGCTTCCGGTGGCGCTGGCTCTGGTGGCCCCGTTCGTGATCGGGTTCGCCAAGCCGGTGCCTGTGGTGCCCACGAATCTTCGGCGTCCGCGCCTGCACAGCCTGTTGGTGGCTTTGGCAGGGCCGGGGTCGAACTTCGCGCTGGCCGCCGCAGCGATGCTGGTGTTCCAGATCGTGCGGCCCGAGCGCGAGGCGATCCTCTGGTACGTGTTGGCGCTGACCGCTGTGGTCAATGTGGTGCTGGGGCTGTTCAACATGTTGCCGATTCCGCCGCTGGATGGCTCGGCGATAATCGAGTTCGCGATCCCGATGCGCTGGCGCCCGGCTTGGTACCGCGTTCGCATGTTCGGGTTCTTCATACTGTTGGGTGTGTTCTTGATGTTCAGGTCGGCTTTGGATCCGATCTTTGAGTGGGCGATCCGTTTGTGGCAGGTGCAGCAGTGAGCCGGGTCGAGCACCTGGCTAGGCGGTTTTTCTGGTCGTTGAAGTCGGTAGAGGTCGATCCGGTCGATCTCGATTGGGCGCGTTCGGCGTTGTCTGGCCCCGAGTTTGCGTTGTTCGAGAAGATGAGGACCCACGACCAGGTTCACTCGATCGCTGTAGCCCGTGATGTTGCCGCCGAGCTGGAGTTGTCCGAGCGTTCGTGGGTGGTGGCGGCTGCTTTGCTGCACGATGTGGGCAAGGTCGAGTCTGGGGTTGGTGTGGCGGGCCGCGTGGTGGCAGCTGTGCTCGAACCCGTGATGCCCGACCGTTTCGTGGAGAAGCTGGCGGGCGCACCCGGCTGGGCCGGACGCGTCGGCGCCCATCTTCGCTACACCGAGATGGGCGCTGTGTTGCTGGGTTCGGTCGGCAGCGACCCCAGGGTGCGGGCCTGGGCACGGGAACATCACCTGGACAGGTCCAGGTGGACGGTGCCCCCGGTCGAGGGTCTGGCGCTGAGGGCCGCCGACGATCGGGCCATGTCGGGAGTCGACGGCGGAGTGGCTCGCAGTTGAGCGGGTTCTTCCGGTGGTCGATGGGGGCCGTTGTGTTGCTGATGGTGGCCCTGTTGGCGGGCTGTTCAGACGATGCGGAGCCCACGGTCACCCCGCCTTCGGTGTTGCAGACCACGACCTCTTCGGTGACGACCGTGGTCTCGTCGACGACGGTGCCGGCAGGCACCGCCACCACCGGCGCCGTCACCGATGCGACCACGACCACTACTACGACGACGACCACCACCACGGTGCCCGCGCCTTTGCCGCCCGTGGAGGCACTGTCGGGCGTCGAGTTCGATGCTGTGACCGTCGCCGAGTTCAGCTTTCCGACAGGGGCGGCGGTCGGACCCGATGGCGCTTTCTATGTCGTGGGTCAGTTGGGCCCGGTGTGGCGGTTCGATCCAGCCGTTGGGGGCGAACCCGTCATGGTTCTGGACCTGTCCTCGCGCACGTCGGTCCTCGAGGGTGGGTCGTCGGAGACGGGGGTGTTGGGCATCGCGTTCAACCCGGTCGACGGCCGTATGTTCGTCCACTTCACCGATCGCGATGGAGCCAACGTGGTGGCGTCGTGGGAGCTTTCGGACGGTGTGGCCGAAGAGGCTTCCGAGCGGTTTGTGCTGGGCCAGTCGCAGCCCGGCCCCGGCCACAACGGGGGAGGCATGGCGTTCGCCCCCGACGGAACGCTGTTCGTGGGCATCGGCGACGGCGGGGCTTCCAACGGCAACGACGCCCGCGACACCACCAACTTCCTGGGAACCGTGCTGCGGGTGACACCTCGCACCGACGCTGCGGGCTATGACGTACCGGGCGACAACCCGTTCGTCGGTGTCGACGAGATAGCGGACGAGATCTGGGCCTATGGGTTCCGCAATCCGTGGCGGATCTTCCTGGATGTGGCCACGGGCGACCTGTGGGTGGGCGACGTGGGCAACTCGACCACCGAGGAACTGAACGTCGTCTCGGCCGCGGGCGCTGTTCGCGACTTTGGCTGGAACGAGTACGAGGGGACGCGACGCATCCGCAACCGCGGTGTCTCGGAGGTGGTTCCTCCCGTCCACGAGTGGGGTCGCGACATCGGATATGCGTCGATCGGTGGCGTGGTGCTGCGCGGCCAGGCTTATGGGGCGCTCGACGGGGCTGTGGTGTTCGGTGACCTTGGCGGGGTGGTCATGATCCTCGGCGATGGTGGGGTGGAGGTGCGCCGTCCCCGGGTGCCCGGGCTGGTTTCGTTGAACATCGGCTCTGATGACCGGTTGTACGGTCTGGTCATCTGGGGCGAGATGGTGCGCATGGATCTGCGAGGAATATGAGCGGTCGCAGGTCGAATCTGCTGAGGGCGCGAACCGAACCACCCGCGCTTCGTGGTCTGCTGCACGAGGCCGCAGCCGTAGCGGTGGCGCTGGTTTGTGTGCCGCTGGCGATCGCCGCCGACGGACCCCTGGCCACCGCGGCGTTGACAGTTCACCTGGTGACCTTGCTGGTGTTGCTGTGCACCAGCGCGTTCTATCACCGGCACGCTCCTGACGATCGGGTGCGACGCCTGGCGAGGCGGCTCGACCACGCGGCCATCTACGGCCTCATCGCGGGGTCGTACACGCCGGTTCTGACCCTGGCGCTGGAACCCTGGCTGGGCCTGCCAGCCCTGGTGGTGGTGTGGGCGGTTGCCATCAACTCGATGAGCATCAAGTTGCGTCGACTCGAGCTGGGGCAAGAGCGCATGCACAGCTGGATGTACGCAACCCTGGCGGGTGCTGCGGTGGTGTTGCTGCCGTGGATGGTGTCGTCGATGGGCTGGGCCACGGTGGGTGTGATCGTGGCTGGCGGCGCCGTCTATCTGCTCGGCGGGTTGGTGTTGATAGCTCGCAGGCCAGACCCGTGGCCCTCGACCTTCGGTTTTCACGAGACCTGGCACCTGGCCGTGCTGATAGGCGCTGCGTTGCACCTGGGCGTCAGCGTCTCCCTCGCCACCTGACCCTCCCGAAGTGTCTGTCCCCAGCGCCCCTATCGGGGCGCCGGATCAGTACGCTTCGACCGATGATCGATCAGCGAACGTTCTTCAGGACGCTGAACAGCCTGGTAGAGCCCGCGGTGAAGACCGGCATCGGCAGCTCGTGCCTGGGCCCTGGAGCGGTCGTGGTGCAGACCATCGGCCGCAAGAGCGGGTTGCCCAGGAGGGTTCCGTTGCTCGGTGTGCGTCTGGGCGACGCGGTGGTCGCGTCGACCGTGCGGCCCAACAGCCAGTGGGTCATGAACCTCGAAGCCAACCCCGAGGCTCAGGTGTGGACAGCGGGCCGGCGCCACAATGCGACTGCCCGCGTGTCGAAACTGCCCAACGGCGGTTCGCTGGTGCGATTCGAACTGGCGTAGGCGCTCTGAGGTAGGTTGCCCCGACGGGGTTGGGAGGGGCAGCCGATGAGCATCGTCAGCAGCAAGACCAGCGGGGGCGTCTGCACGATCAGCCTCGACGACGTCGAGCGTAAGAACTCGTTGACGCCGCAGCTCCTGGCCGAGTTGATGGACGCCTGCGACGCGGCCGAGGCCGACGATTCGGTGCGGGTAATTGTGCTGACCAACTCGGGGAACACTTTCTGCGCCGGGGCCAACCTGGCGCAGAGATCTGGCCGGTCGGCCAGCGAAGAGCCGGTCCGCCAGGTTGAGGCTTCGGACCTGTTCGGCCGGTTTCTGAACTCGCCAAAACCCTATGTCGGCAAGATCAATGGCCACTGTGTCGCAGGCGGTATGGGCATAGCGGCGTCCGTGGACATCTCCATTGCGATCGACACGGCCAAGATGGGCTTCACCGAGGTGAGGATCGGCGTGGCCCCGGCGATGATCGCCGTGGTGTGCCTGCCGAAGATGCGGCCTGCGGACGCCAGAGCCGCCATCTTGCGCGGCAACCGGTTCCTGGCCCCCGAGGCGGTGCGAATGGGCCTGATCAATGCGGCCGTGCCGGCCGACCAACTGGACGCTGCGGTCGACGAGGTCGTCGCCGATCTGCTGGCTGGCGGCCCCGCCGCTCTGGCCGCGGCCAAGGAGATAATCGCCCAGGTGCCTCCGATGCCGGTCGCCGACGCATTCGAACTCATGTCGCGGCGAAGCGCCGAGATGTTCCGCAGCGATGAGGCACGCGAGGGCATGGCTGCGTACCTCGAAAAGCGACCCGCTAGCTGGATTCCGAAATCGACCTGAGCGGCCGGGCCGGCGACCAGGTCAGTCGAGAGCCGAGCCGAGTTCGACCTCCATCGCAGCCAGGTCTATCCGGTTCAGCAGGTTCGAGAAGGCCAGCCACGCGGCCAGCGCCGAAACATCGGAGACGTTGGGCGGCAGGATCGCCGGCCTGGCGACCACACCTTGTTCGGTTAGCCGCGAGAAGAGGCCCAGCTCGCGGATGGCCAGCTTGCCCACCCACAACAGCGGCAGCCGGTCGAGCAGACCTTTCCTGACTGCGAGGCGCATCGCGTCGTAGACCTCGAGAAAGCCGCGGATGTAGACCAGGTCCTTGGTGAAGGGGCCGCCGGTGGGGGTGCTGCCCCTGAACACGCGCACAGCCGAGGTCCAAGCGTTGGCGTCGTCGAGGCCCTCGTCGATGAACCATCGATAGACGTCGAGGAAGGTCGCCCCCGAGGCCGCCATGCCGATGGCGTGCATGCGTCGCGTGATCTTGGCGAGGCGGCTGGGGGTAGACGAAAGGGTGGTTATCTCGGAGAAAACGGCCAGCCCCTCCTGGGTGACCGTGGTGGACGGGGTTCCCTTGCCCAGGAACGTGCACCACGGCTGGCGCCGGCCGTTCAGCGAGGTGGCCACGTGCACCCACCCTTCGTGAACCTCGAGCACCCGCAGGTCTCGGTCTGTGAACTCGGCGTCGGCCCGCAGCTTGATGTAATCGGAGCCCGCAGCCGCGTCGGCGACGATGCCGTCGTCGAGGATCACGCTTATCTGTTCGTCTCCCCAGACCGAGGACAGGCGCCGGCCCAGGATCTTGACGGCCACCGACGCGTCGAAGCTGCGCCCTTCGGGGGCTTCCCAAGGTCCGTCGGCGATGCTGGTGAGGGCGTCGTCCATGATCTCGCCGAGTTCGAGCAGGGAGGGGCCACCGGGGTGCGTCAGGTCGTTGACGCCGCCGTACAACCCGGTCGACAGGGGAGTGAAGGCCGTGGTTCCACGAGCGCCCAGCATCTCGATGACCGTCATGTACTCGTCGACCCGGCTGGTCATCAGCGAACCCACCGCTGAATCGCCCATCTGGTTCGTGATGCGCGCCCTCAGTGCCTCGAATCCGGCGATCTGGGATTGCGGGTCGAACCCCAGAGCCCGGTTCTGCAGGTAGTAGTCGCGGTCTACCTGGGGTTGAGAGCCGGCCCCAGCGGCGAAGAACCTGGCCCGCACCGAGTCGTCCCACGCCACCGCGTCCAACACCCGGATTGGCCTCTGAAGCTCGACCAGAGCATCCGAGAGTTCTCTGATGGTCTCGAGCGGAACCTCGGTGGGGTCCATCGCCGTCTTGTTCAGCCCCGGGGAAGGAAACCCATGGCGTCGCGTGCCCGGTCCATCGCCCCGGCGGCGACCTCTTGGGCCTTCGCAGCGCCGATCTCGATGAGCCGAGAGAGCTCGGCAGGGTCGGCCAGCAGCTCGGCCCGTCGAGCCTGTATCGGTTCGAGCACGGCCACGACGGCGTCGGCGGTTGCGACCTTGAGGTCTCCGTAACGCGTGTATTCGGCGGCTGCGGCCTGGGGTTCGGTGCCGGTGGCGGCCGCCAGGATCGACAGCAGGTTGGAGACGCCCGGCTTGGTCTCGGGGTCGAAGCGCACCTCGGTGTCAGAGTCGGTGACCGCCCGCTTGAACTTCTTGGTGATGGCCGAAGGTTCCTCGAACACCAGCACACATCCGGCCATGGTGTCTGCAGACTTGGACATCTTGTTCTCGGGGGCCTGGAGGTCCATGACCCGCGCTGCGGTCTTGGGGATTGTGGCCTCGGGCACCACGAACGTGTCGCCGTATCTCGAGTTGAATCGAATGGCGACGTCGCGCGCCAGCTCGAGGTGTTGGCGCTGGTCGTCGCCCACCGGCACGAAGTTGGTGTCGTAGAGCAGGATGTCGGCGGCCATCAAAGCCGGGTAGGTGAACAGGCCGGCCGATACGAAGTCGCCCGACTGGCGAGCCGACTTGTCCTTGAACTGGGTCATGCGGCTGAGTTCGCCGAACGACACGGTGCACTCGAGCAGCCAAGCCAGGTCGGTGTGCTCGTGCACGTGGCTCTGGACGAACAGGATGCAGACCTCGGGGTCGAGGCCGGCTGCAATGAGGCCGGCGACGGTCTCGAGCGTCTTGGTACGAAGCTCGGCCGGGTCTTGCTGGGTGGTCACTGCGTGAAGGTCGACGGCGCAGAAGATCGAGTCGTGAACGTGCTGATCGACCACCCACTGGCGAACGGCCCCGAGATAGTTGCCCAGATGCATTTCGCCCGTTGGTTGTATGCCAGAGAACACTCGAGTCATGAGGCGTCACCGTAGCGAAGTGAGGCGGCCATGACGTCCAGTTTCTTGCGGTCGGGCACCAACAGCCAGAGCTGGTCGTCGTGGGTGCCGGTGATGGTCATGCCGGCTCCGTGGCGGCCCAGATCGACCAGCTCGATGTCGACGATGTCTGTTGCGGGCATTCGGGCCACATCGACGGAGGTGCTTGATCGCCCGGGCCCCTCCGGTGTCGGCTGCCAAAGGACCTCGACGGTCGACATGCGCAGCCAGCCGTCGGGGAATCCGGTGACGAACTCGGTCTTCAAGAGCTTGCGGTGCAGGGGCTGACCTGCCCTCAGCCCTGGTGAGGTCTTTGCCACCACCATCTTCGCCTGACCCGCCCACTCGAAGTCGGTCACCTGGCTGTGCCTCTCGAGGCGCTCGGGCGGTCCATCTCGGCCGGCGATGCGGGCAACCGCCTTTCGGGCCAGGCGCGCCTGAACCCTGAAGACCGCTATTGCGCGATCGGCGCGTATGATGCGGTCCCACGCCTGAGCGGTCTCGTTTGTGGCGTTCAGTCGTTGGTCGGCTGGGAAGGGCTTTCGGAACCGGTCGAGCACCATTCCATCCACTGTCCCATGCAGCCGGCCCGCCAGCCCTAATTACAGGGGTGGAATTCGGTCCTGGGGCGGAGATAGGGTGTTTCGATGCCGTATGCGGTCCAAACAGAGGTCTTCGAGGGACCGTTCGATCTGCTTCTTCACCTGATCTTGCGTGAAGAGGTCGATCTGTACGAGATCCAGCTCTCGGCTGTTGTCGACGCGTACCTGGTCGAACTCGACAAGATGACCGAGGCCAGCACCGAACTAGACCTCGAGATCGCCACCGAGTTCTTGTTGATCGCCGCCACCCTCGTCGAGCTCAAGACCCGCCGTTTGTTGCCGTCGGCCGCCGACATCGATCTCGACGACGAGTTGATGCTTTGGGAGGAACGAGATCTCCTTCTGGCGCGCCTCATCGAGTGCAAGACGTTCAAGAACGCGGCCGCGGCCATGCGAGCCATCGCCGACGACGCGTCGCTTTGTTTCCCCAGAGTGGCGGGCCCAGACGAGCGTTTCCACGAGCTCACCCCCGATCTGTTGGCCAACGTCGTTCCAGACGATCTGCGCCGGGCATTCGTACGGGCTATCACTCCAAAGCCTGTAGCGAAGGTGGAGACCGATCACATCGCACCCATCCGTGTATCGGTCACCGATGCTGTGCGCGAGCTCGCCGACGAGTTGCCCAGACTGGGCCGGGTGACGTTTCGCACCCTCACCGACAGCCTCGTTGCCCGCCTCGACATCGTGGTGAGGTTCCTCGCTGTGCTCGAGCTGTTCAAAGCCGGGCTGGTCGAGCTCGCCCAGGTGCGCAACTTCGGAGACCTCGAAATCGAATGGACCGGCAAGTCCGATGACGACCCCGCCGACCTATCGTTCGATGTCGATGTCTACAGCGGATAGTCACATGAACATGCCCAATCAGCCGCCCCTCGAGATTCGGGCGGCTCTCGAGGCGGTGCTCATCGCCGCAGACCAGCCAGTCGATCCCAACCTGTTGGCCCAGTTGCTCGAGGTGTCGACGGCCACCGTCGAGCAGATGTGCCGCGATCTCGCCGCCGAGTATCGCCAGCAGGGCAGGGGTTTCACGATCGCCCGGGTGGCGGGCGGCTACCGATATCAGACGTCGGCCGAGCAGGTTGCATACGTAGAGCGCTTCGTGCTGGAGGGACAGTCGGCACGGCTCTCGGCCGCTGCGATGGAGACCCTCGCCATCGTGGCCTACAAGCAGCCGATCTCGCGGGCCCAGGTGGCCGCCATCCGGGGAGTCAACGTCGACGGCGTCATGCGCTCGCTCGAGACCAGGGGATATGTCGCCGAGGTCGGCCGCGACGCCGGCCCGGGCCAGGCGGTGCTGTACGGCACCACCGCCCTGTTCCTCGAGAAGCTGGGCCTCGACACCCCAGACGACCTGCCGCCGCTGGGCGGGTTCGTGCCAGAGGGCGACATCGTGGAGGCCCTCGAGAAGGGTCTTCGTACCCCCGACGAGCAGCAAGCGGCTCGCGAGGCGGTCACCAAGGGCCTCGACGGCCACCGGACATGACCGATTCGCACGATCCGCAGGGCGAGCGACTTCAAAAGGTGCTGGCCCGGTTGGGCATCGGCAGCCGGCGGGTTTGCGAAGACCTGATCGCCGCCGAGCGCGTCACCGTCAATGGAGGCGTCGCGAGCCTGGGCCAACGCATCGATCTCGAGACAGCCGTGGTCGAGATCGACGGCAACCGGGTACCTGTGAAACCCGACCTGGTCTACCGGCTCTTGAACAAGCCGGCCAAGGTCGTGTCGACCGCGAACGATCCCGAGGGTCGCAAGACCGTTGTCGATCTGGTTCCCGCCGAACCTCGCGTCTTTCCGGTCGGTCGCCTCGACTTCGAAACCGAAGGTCTGATCATCATGACCAACGACGGCGACCTAACCCATCGCCTGACCCACCCGTCGTTCGGCGTCGACAAGGAGTATCTGGCCCACGTCGAGGGAACGCCGTCCAGGGGTGTGGTTGCGGCGTCTGCGCGAGGGCGTCGAACTCGACGACGGCATGACCGCTCCGGCAAAGGTCTCACAGCCCGGCCCTGACCTGCTGAAGCTGGTCATCCACGAAGGCCGCAACCGCCAGGTCAGGCGGATGTGCGAGTCGGTCGGTCATCCTGTCAAGCGGCTGGTGCGCACGCGTATAGGCCCCCTGACCGACCCCAAACTCAAGCCAGGCCAGTGGCGCGAGCTGACCTCAGAAGAGGTGCGCAGCTTGTACGCCGCCGCCCAGCCACGTTGACACTACGATCGTCGGCCGTGAGATCTGTCAGAGCCGCCCGAGGGGCGACGACCGTCGATGCCGACACCGCCGCCGATCTGAGCGAGCGCGTACCCGAGTTGGTGATGGAGGTCATGCGCCGCAACGACATCGCCAACCCCGACATCGTGTCGATCCTGTTCACCGCCACACCCGACATTTCGAGCATGCACCCCGCAACGGCTGCACGCCACGGCGTCGATCTGGCGGGTGTGCCCATGACGGGCGCCCAAGAGCTCGACGTCGACGGCTCGGTTCCGCTGTGTGTCAGGTTGATGATGCACTTCGAGACCGACCTAACCCGTGACCAGGTCAGCCACGTGTATCTCCACGGAGCGCAGGTCCTGCGGCCCGATCTGGTGGTCGAGGATCAGGCCAGGTGACGCTCGATCCGGGAGCAGACAGGTCGGCCAACGTCGTCGGTTTGGGGCTGATCGGCGGCTCGGTCGCTTTGGCGCTGGCCCAGTCGGGTTGGCGTGTGCACGGAACCGACGCGGTAGACGCTCGTGAGTCAGAAGCCGTCGAGCGAGGCATCGTCTCGGCGGTGGGTCTCGACCCCGATGCCCGGATCACGTTCATCGCCACTCCGGCTTCGTCCGTGCCGTCGGTGGCCGCGGACGTGCTGGCTTCGACCCGGGGCCTGGTGACCGATGTGGCGTCGGTCAAGGGGCGCATCGTCACGGCCATCGACGACCCGAGGTTCGTCGGTGGCCACCCGATGGCCGGCAGCGAGCAGGAGGGCCTCAGCGGCAGCCGCTCCGACATGTTCAACGGCGCCGTGTGGGTGCTGACACCCAACCCCACAACCGCAGACGACACAGTCGCCGATGTGGCCTCGGTGGTGCGTGCCTTCGGGTCTGATGTGCTGGCCATCGAGGCGTCGCGCCACGACGAGATAGTCGCAGTCGTCAGCCACGTGCCGCACTTGACCGCCGCCGCGCTGATGCGTCTGGCCGACGCTCGCTCTGTCGACCACGCGGCCCTGTTGCGTTTGGCCGCTGGCGGTTTCCGAGACATGACCCGCATCGCGGCCGGGCACCCGGCCATCTGGCCGGACATCTGTGTCGAGAACCAGTCGGCCATCGTGGGTGTCATCGATGCGCTGGTGGGCGAACTGCAGGCGCTCAAGCTCAGCGTCGCCCAGTCCGATCGCAACGCGATCTTCGAGTCGCTGAACAAGGCCAGGGCGGCCCGCACCAACCTGCCTTCTTCGGCCCCGCCGGCCGAGAACCTGGCCGAGATGCGCATTCCCATTCCGGATCGACCAGGCGCAGCTGCCGAGGTGTTCACCCTGGCCGGCGAGCTGCTGGTGAACGTCTACGACTTCGAGGTTGCCCACTCACCCGAGGGCGACTTCGGCGTGATGGTGATGGTGATCGCCCTCGATCAGGTCGATCTGTTCAGGGGTGGCCTGATCGCCCGTGGGTTCCGCCCGGGCGTGCGGAGCCTGGCATGACGGGTACTCGAGGTCTGCCTACAGGCGGGCCAGGTACCTATCGGGTGCTGCCTGTCTTCCGGCCAATCGACACGGTGGCCCACCTGCCCGGCTCGAAGAGCATCACCAACCGGGCCCTGTTGCTGGCGGCGCTGGCCGAGGGCACAAGCGTGCTGAAAGGGGTGCTGTTCGCCGACGACACCGAGGCCATGCTCGACGCCGTCGCCAGGCTGGGTGCAGATCTCGACATAGACCGCGCCGGCTGCACGGTGAGCGTCACCGGCATCGGAGGTTTGGCGTCGTCGCGGCCCCAGCACGCCGAGCTGTTCGCCAACCAGAGCGGCACCACCAGCCGGTTCTTATTGCCGGTGCTGGCCGCGTTGCCCGGCGTGTGGACATTGGACGGTGACCCCCAGCTACGGGCCAGGCCATTCGACGATCAGATAGTTGCACTCGAGCGTCTGGGTGGCAGGGTCGAAGCGCTCGGCGAACCAGGGCGGCTGCCCATGTCGATTCCTGGCGCATCGCTGGGCGGTGGTGTGGTCGAGGTCGCCGGAGATGCGTCCAGCCAGTTCTTGTCCGGCCTACTGATGGCTGGTCCGCTGTTCTCCCAGGGGTTGGTGCTGCGCGTCGGCACCGAGTTGGTCAGCCGTCCGTACGTGGATATGACCGTGGCGGTGATGAGAGCCTTCGGCGCCGATGTGACCGATTCGGGCCCGCATGGCACCGAGTGGATCGTGGCTGCCGGCGGTTACTGCGGCACCGACTACGAGGTCGAGCCAGACGCATCGGCCGCGTCGTACGCTTTCGCTGCCGCTGCGGTCACCAGGGGACGGGTAGCTGTGCCCGGGCTGTCGCACCGGTCGTTGCAGGGCGATGTCGGCTTCGTCGACGTGTTGGCCCAGATGGGTGCAACCGTCATCGACGACGGCACATCGATAGTGGTCGATTGCAGTGACGAGGACGCCGCCTATCTGGAGGGTGTGGACGTCGACATGTCGCAGGTGTCCGACACCGCTCAGACCCTGGCCGTGGTGGCGGCGACGGCCGAAGGGCCGACCTGTATGTCGGGCATCGGGTTCATCAGGCGCAAGGAGACCGACCGCATCTCTGCGGTGGTCACGGAGTTGAACCGTTTGGGTGTCGAGGCCACAGACGATGGTGACGGGCTCACCGTGGTGCCGGGTGACGTCACGCCGGGTGTGGTTCAGACCTACGACGACCACCGCATGGCCATGAGCTTTGCCCTCCTGGGCTTGGTGAACAGCGGTATCGAGATCGCAAACCCCGACTGCGTGCGCAAGACCTTCCCGGGCTATTGGGGTTTCCTCGAAGGGCTCGGCGTGTCGACCTCGCGCATCGTCGCCGTTGACGGACCAGCGGGGTCGGGCAAGTCGACGGTGTCGCGAGCGGTGGCCCAGGCGCTGGGCGTCGACCACTTCGACACCGGAGCCATGTATCGAGCGGTCGCATGGGCCACCCTCGACCGGGGGATAGACCCCAACGATTCCGAGGTGGTTGCGGCAATGGCGCGCACCCTGGTCATCGACGTAGGGCAAACGGTCACCGTCGACGGCGTCGACGTGACCAGGGCCATTCGAACACCTGAGGTCACCGCTGTGGTCTCGACCGTTTCGGCGGTGCCAGCCGTACGGCGAGAGCTGGTGCAGCTGCAACGCCGCTTTGCCCTCGACCGCGACGGCTGTGTGCTGGAGGGTCGAGACATCGGCACGGTGGTGTTTCCCGACGCTCCGATCAAGATCTACCTGACCGCCCGTGTGGACGTGCGGGCCAGCCGTCGCCTGGCCGAGATGCAGGCCAAGGGCCTCACCGGCCCCGACGCAGCCACTCTCGACGAGATCGCGGCCGACATCGAGCGCCGCGACCTGGCCGACAGCAGTCGCAAGGACAGCCCGCTGCGCGCCGCCGACGACGCGGTCACGATCGACACCAGCGATCGCACGGTGGAAGATCTGGTGTCAGAGATCGCCAGCCGCGCCCGGGCTATCTGGGCCGAGCAAGAGGAGCCGAACCAGTGAAGGTCGATTCCGACGGTGTGTACCGTCCCTCGGGCGAGGGGTTCTTCTCGGGCGAAGGGCTGCCCGCCCGGGCGCTTTACCGCTTCTGCCAGGCGTTTGTGTGGGTTGCGTTCAAGCTGTGGTTCAGGCTGACCATCGAGGGCACCCACAACATTCCCAAGCACGGTGCGTTCGTGCTTGCACCGGTTCATCGCTCGTACCTCGACACCCCGCTGCAGGCCGTGTTCCCGCGTCGGCTTCGCTTCATGGGAAAGGACTCGATGTGGAAGAACAAGTACGCAGCATGGGCCCTGTCGGCGCTCGGCGGGTTCCCGGTCAGCCGCGAACAGGCCGATCGTGAGGCCCTTCAGACCACCATCGATGTCATCGAGCGTGGCGAACCGGCCGTGTTGTTTCCCGAGGGCGAACGCAAGCGGGGGCCCAGGGTCTATCCGTTGAAGGACGGAGCGGTCTATGTCGCCGCCCGCTGCGGTGTGCCGATTGTGCCGATGGGCATCGGCGGGTCCGAGAACGCAATGCCCAAGGGCCGCAACTTCATCTACCCGGTGAAGGTGCACCTGGTGGTCGGCGAGCCGATAATGCCGCCCGCCCGCAAGGAATCTGGCAGGGTGTCGCGCAAGGCGGTGCAGCAGACCACCCTCGAACTGCGAGAGGTCCTGCAGGACCTCTACGACAAGGCGCAGGTTCGCGCCGGCAACCAGAACCAGTACGACCGGGCGGTCGAGCCGCCCCCGATGGACTAGGTCAACTGGGCACCATCTGGCGACGCGATGGCCCTCATTCGGTTGTTGCGGGCGTTGTGCTCGACCTCGGCAAGACCCAACGCCTCCAACACCGGCGGCACATAGTTGCCGAATCGACCCCGATAGCCCTTGCGCAGGCCATACCAGCCGCCAACCGGGTTGTCGTCTGACCGTGCCCATTCTTCGACGGTTCCGGGCTTGGCGGCCTTCTGTTCGTCGGCGTTGCCCAGCGGCATCCAGTCGCCGTGTTCGGTCAGCATCTGGTGGAGGTCGGCGATGCAACGCAAGTGGTAGCTCAGCTTGGTGGACCCGACCCTTATCACCAGCGCCGGTGGATCGGCCTGCTCGTCGCGCCAGGCATCGAACTCGGACTGACCTGGTGGGGTGGTGAGGATCCAGGGGTCGTCCTCGGTTCCGGCTCCTTCGATGTGGTGTTGCATGACGTCTCCAGCGATCGGATGTGGGTTGCGTGAACTGTCGCATCCAATTCCTGACACCATATGTCGTGAATGTTTGAGACGTCGCTGTGAGGGCCGGCCGGCTTTTGAACTTGCTGTTGCTCCTGCGCAACGGCGGCCGGTTGACCGCGCGCGAGTTGGCAGAGCGACTGGAGGTGTCTCAGCGCACGGTTCTGCGCGATATCGAGGCCTTGAGTGGTTCGGGTGTGCCCGTGTTTGCGGTGCGCGGCCCGGGTGGCGGATTCGAGTTGCTCGACACATTCGACCAGCAAATCCCGAGTCTGCCGTCGGGGATGGCCGAGGGTCGGGGTCGGCTGCGTCGGGTTCGTGTGCGCGTTTCGCCCGCGGCGCTGCAGACCGCGCTGGTGGTCGGGCGGCCCAGCGGCTGGCGGCAGCGGCCCACATTCGAACCTCCTGCCGACCGAGCCGATTGGCTCGAGGGGTCGTTCCGGTTCGAGTCCTACGATGCGGCCGTGCGAGAGTTGATGGCGCTGGGTCCAGAGTTCGAGGTCTTGTTGCCCGTCGAGCTCAGGAACGCACTAGCCGAAATCGGAACGAGGCTTGCGGAGATGCACCGATGACGAACCACAGTGCGGTCGAGGAAATCGTCGATGCCCACCATCATCTCTGGGACTATGACTCGCCCTATGGCCGCTACGACCTGCCCGAGCTTCTGGCCGACACGGCCGGTGTCGACGGTGTGACCGAAACCGTGTTCATCGACTGTGGATCGAACTATCGAACCGAGGGGCCCGAGGCTCTGAAGCCCGTCGGTGAAACCGAGTGGGTCGCCGGTCGGTGCGACGCCAGCGACGGCGGCGGCGCAGCTCGCATCGCCGCAATCGTCGGCCACGCCAACCTGATGCTGGGCGCGGCGGTCGGCCAGGTGCTCGACGCCCACATCGACGCAGGTGGCGGGCGCTTCAGGGGCATCCGCCATTCCGGTGCCCGTTCTGGAACACCCGAAGTGGTCTCGAATCGAGGCGAACCTCCGGCCGATCTGTACCGCCGCGACGAGTTTGTCGCCGGGGCGCGGCAACTGTGCGACCGTGGGCTGAGCTTCGAGGCCTGGCAGTATCACCACCAGCTGGGCGAGGTGGTTGCGCTCGCACGCGAGGTTCCCGACCTCCAGATCGTCGTCAACCACCTGGGAGGCCCCATCGGAGTTGGCGTGTGGGCCGGCCGTTGGGACGAAGTGCACAGCGATCTGCGCCGCTCGTATGTCGATCTGGCCGCATGCCCCAACGTGTGGATGAAGCTGGGCGGCATCGGCATGAGCCGGTTCGGTGCCGTCTATCGCTCGGGGCGTCCCGGTGCCGAGGAGGTCGCAGAGGTTTGGGGCGACACCATCAGGGCGGCAATCGATGCGTTGGGGCCGGATCGTTGCCTGTTCGAGTCGAACTATCCCGTCGACGGCCAGACCATCGACTATGCGGTGTTGTGGCAGGCGTTCGACTTGGTGTCGGCCGACTATTCACCCTCCGAGCGGGCCGATCTGTTCGCCGGGTCGGCCCGCAGGGTCTATCGCCTGGGCTGACCCCCGCCGCGATCTGGAGGCGACCTTGCCCCGAAAACCGGCGCAAACCAGCCTCCAAATCGCAACGGACTATCGTCAGCGTCGATGTCAGGTGGATCCAATCATGACCGCCAGTTGATGGCGCGCCTGGTGGCCGTGGCAGTGTTGTCGATGTGGCTGTTGTTGGCTGCCAGCTCGCTCCTTCTGCTGGCGGTGGCCTGGCCCGACTGGTTGGGCGTCCTGTTGGCTGCAGCGCTCGCGTGGTTCGTGTTCGCCAGCCGACCACGATTCGACGGCCTGCCACCGGGCGTGGACCTCGCTCCTGCCGAGGCGCCGCATCTCTTTGCCCTATTGGAACGATTGGCGCGAGAAATGGACGCGCCACTGCCAGACTCGATTCTGATCACCTCCGACTTCAACGCGTTTGCCCGCATGTCACCTTGGCGACGCCGTCGGGTCGTCGGATTCGGCTGGCCTGCGTGGGTCGCCCTCGACCGCGACCAGCGCGTTGCGGTTCTGGCCCATGAGCTGGCCCATCTGCACTCTGACGTCGAGCGGTCGATACCACTCCAGTTGTCGATGGCGACCTTGTATCGGTGGCACGAAACGCTCAAGCCAGCCCCCTGGCAGACGCTCGGCGCCAGAACCGGGTTGGCCGCCGTCATCGGCTGGTTGTACGGGGTACAGGCCAGGTCCTACCTGAGGGCGAGTCAACCGGCCGAAATCAGTGCGAATCGCCGAGCCGCCGAAGTTGTCGGGTCGCGAACCGTGATCTCTGCGCTCGAAACCATGACCCTCGGCGAGGTGGCAACCGGGGCGATGTCTCGTGCCAGGATGCAAAGGACCGATCTCTGGGAGGGCGTGTCCGAAGCGTTCGACCGTCTCGATCCACGACGCCGCCAATCAATCGCCACAGAGGCTGTTCGAGTGGGCGGACACGTCTTATCGACCCACCCGCCCCTCGGAATGGTGTTGTCAGATCTCGCCAAGCTCGGGTCGTCGGCGTCGTTTGAGGTTGCCGACGAGGATTGGAAGGCTCTCGAGACCGAGTTTCGTACCCACGCTGGCAAGCTCTGGCGAAGCGATCAGCCCTGAGGTGAAAGCGCCACAGCAGCGCCACCGTGGCGTCAGGCCAGCGCTTCGAGAACGGCTGACGCGGCTACGTCGCGGTCGATGTGTGGGGCGCCGGCGCCCGTTGCGCCCAGGGTCACCGAAGCTGCCAGCTCGATGGCCGCAAGCAGATCGCGAAGCTCGCGCGGGGGAGGGAAGTATTCGTCCTCGGTGGTGATGGAGACCTCGGTGACGCCGTTGGCCGGCGCCAGGCGCGAGATGACCTCGGCGACGAGCTCCTCGGGGGCCGATGCGCCCGCGGTGACCCCCACCACGCCGGCGAGATCGTCTGGCAGCTCACCAGCAGAGTTGACCCGGAACACTCTGGGGGCTCCGGCTTCGACGGCCAACCGCTCGAGCGCCCGGGTGTTGGACGAATTGGCGCTGCCGATGACCACGACCACATCGCACTTCTCGGCAATCTCGGCCAGGGCGCTCTGCCGGTTCGTGGTGGCGAAACACAGGTCGCTGCGCCCGGGTGTCCACACGTCGGGGAAGCGGTTGCGAACCTCGTCGAGAATGTCGCTCCAGTCGCGGTGCGACAGCGTGGTCTGGGCCAACAGAGCGGTGGGTGTGTCGAAGTCGGGCAGCTCGGCCACCTGCTGCGTGGTCTCGACCAGGTGGATGGCGTCGGGTGCCACGGCCATCGTGCCGACGGCTTCCTCGTGGCCCTCGTGGCCGATGTAGACGATCTGGTAACCCTTGCCGGCCCTTACCCGCACTTCGTGATGAACCTTGGTGACCAGGGGGCACACCGCATTGACGACATAGCCACCCTGGTCTTTGGCGGCCTGAACGACCTCGGGTGCAGAACCGTGGGCGCTGAGCATGATGGGGCGCCCTGCCGGCACCTCGGCGATGTCGTCGACGAACACCACACCGAGCTGTTCGAAGCGGCCCACCACGATCTGGTTGTGGACGATCTCGTGATAGCAGTAGACAGGCGGCTCGAACGTGCGCACCATCCACGCCAGCGCCTTGATGGCCATCTCGACCCCGGCGCAAAAGCCCCGCGGTGCGGCCAGCAGTACCCGGTCGACGTTCACGATGGTTGATGCTAGCGACGGGCTCGTATCGTTTGCGGTGTGCAATCTCGTCCTCGCATAGTTGCGGTAACTCCCGGCTCGGCCGCCGAACGCGCCGATCTGCAGGTGGGCGACGAGATCGTATCGATCGACGGTGAGGTGCCCCGAGACGTGATCCGCTGGCAGCACCTCGTCGACGAGCCCGACATCGAGGTCGAGATAGATCGGGGCGGCATGGTTTTCACCACCGTCGTCGAGAAGCTCGCGGGCGAGGTGTTGGGTGCCGAGGTCGATGCGGCCCTGTTCGACAGGGTGCGCACATGCGACAACCACTGCCCGTTCTGTTTCATCTACCAACTGCCGAAGGGCATGCGCCGCAGCCTGTACCTCAAAGACGACGACTACAGGCTGTCGTTCCTCTACGGCAACTTCACCACCCTCACCCGGTTCACCGAAGCCGACCTCGAGCGGGTGATCACAGAGGGCCTGTCGCCGCTGTACGTGTCGATCCACGCGACCGACCCCCAGGTGCGGGCCGAGTTGCTCCGCAACAGGCGTGGGGCCATGAGCCTGCGCTGGCTGCGCGCCCTGCTCGACCATGGGGTCGAAGTGCACGGGCAGCTGGTGATATGCCCTGGTATCAACGACGGCGACGTGCTTGAGCAGACGTTGCGCGACATCCTCGACGTCTATCCCGAGATGGCTTCGGTGGCCGCCGTGCCGCTGGGTATCTCGAAGTTCTCGAACGAACCCACCATGAGGCCCCACACACTGCAAGAGGCGGCGGCCGTCGTAGACACCGTCGAGTCGTGGCAGCCGCTGTTCATGGAGCTGTTGGGCAGGCCGATGATCTTCGCCGCCGACGAGTACTACCTGCTCGCCGGTCGGCCGTTTCCGGATGGGTCAGTGTACGGCGCCTTCGACATGCACGAGGACGGCATCGGCATGGCGCGGGCGTTCGAGCGCGAGTTCCGGGGCCAAACCGACGACACCATCGGAGTTCAGAGCGGGTTCTTCCACTGGGTCGACGGCGCGCCGGCCGAGGGCTACCGGGCGCCGCGCACAGCCGGTGGTCACCTTGGCGGGTGCGACGTGGCGCCAGGCCTGCTGGAAGGTCTAGACGACGACGCGTTCGGTGGCAGCGACAAGGGCTCGGTGCAGCCGGTGGATATCTCGCCCAGGCGGCCCACCCCATCCGTTGCGGCCGACGACGCCCCAACCGCCATCCTCACCGGCGAATACGGGGCGATGGTGTTGGCACCATTGGTCGACGAGTTGGGTCGCTCCGACGTTCGTGTGCTGCCGGTGCCCAACGAGTTCTTCGGTGGCAACATCGCCGTCACCGGCCTGATGACAGGTGCCGATCTGTGCCGCGTGCTCGACGGCGAGCCGGCGGATCACCGCTATCTGCTGCCCGATGTGTGTCTCACCGGCGGCCGATTCCTCGACGGGTTGACACCAGATGACCTGCCCAGGCCAGTGCAGGTCGTGGCCACCGACGGGGTGTCGCTGCGCCGGGCGCTCGAACGGTCAGTCGTCGACGAGACCGCCTAGCTGGTTGACCACCAGATCTCTTACGAGGTCGAGGCCACTGCCCGCGGCCAGCGTCGCATGCAAATCGACGACGCTGTAGTCGAGGCCCACGCCGCCCTTGCCGCCACGCTCGATCCGGTCGGCCCACAGCACACAGACCTCGCTGGCGTCGCTGTCGAGCAGAGCAGCGACGGTCGGACGGGCCAGATCTCCCGCCAGCTCGGCAACCCGCGAGTTCCATAGGATCCCGGCCAACGGTCGACCCCCGGGACGCATGGCCCTGACCCGCACGGCCCATTCGCGGGTGCACGGGTAGTGAGCGGCTGAGGTGCTGGCGATCTGGTCTCTGGACAGCCCGATTCGTTCGAGCGCAGTGTCGCGGAGATCTGCGAGCAGGAGGCGCTTTGGCGCCTCGAATCGGCGCAGTCCGCGGCCGGCCAGGTCGGACGAGCTCGAGACCCGCCTCGAAGCAGGCCGCAGCTCGTGGAGCGCCGTTTCGAGTAGAGCGCCGACAGGGTTGCGCGCACCGTACAGGTGGGCCACCGGTGTGCCGTCGTCGAATATGGGCGAGAAGCGGGCGTCGCCACCTCCGGACCCGTTGAAGAGGTGATGACTCCATGCGAGCCCGTAGACGGTGTACAGCGAAGTGCCTGGCTCTAGAGCCACGGTAGGCAGGAGCGTCGAGCCGACCGGGTCGGGTACCGGGCAATGATTGCGGTTCTGACAGTTTGGCGCGGTCACGGGAGGGTGGATCGCGATGTCAGGTCTGTTCGGCAGCGTTGGCCCGGCGGGTGGCCGCGGTGAGCACCGCCTGCGGGTCGTCGTTGATGACGTCAACAGGAGCGCGATCGTCGAGCCACGTGCTGGGAAGCATGGCCCACGCCAGCATGCCCCACCCCTTCTCACCGGCCCGGTCGAGCCGTTCTATGACAGGCTGCCACTCGGGTCTCGGGTCGAAGGCTTCGTCCAGCAGGAAGCCCGGCACCAGGACCTTGTTCGACTCGCTCTCGTTCACGCTGAAGAGACGATGAGCGGTTCGGTTGCGGTTGAGCCATGCCCGCACGGCACCAGGTGTGGTGCGGCGTCCTCTGACCAGATGATCGATGTCGAGTGCCATCGATCGGGTGATCAGTTCGCTGCGCAGCTGGTTGACTCTTACGGCGTTGACCACGACTGCTTCGATGGCCGGGTCGGTTCGGTATTCGACCTGCGAGATGCGGTCGGCGACCCTCAGCGCACGATGTTTGGCCAGAGCGCTCGCGAGCACCTGTTCTAAGTCGTAAGGAGTGTCTGGGTCGCCTGGTCTGACGTCGAACACCTTGCCGTCGACTGTGACCTGAAGACCGCTCATGCTCTGAGTGTAATAACCATACTGTGGTGCTACAACCTATACGGGTGATACGAATCGTCCTGAGGGGAGAAGCGAGCAGCCCGTCCTTCGACGCCTCCGTTAGCCTTGTGAGGTGCCCACCCCTACCAGCGAGCTGCCGACCATAGCCATCGTCGGCCGACCCAACGTCGGCAAGTCGACCCTGTTCAACCGCATTGTCGGCAGACGGGTCGCCATCGTCGAAGAGAGGCCCGGCGTCACCCGCGACCGCAAGCAGGTCGAGGCAGAGTGGCAAGGGCGTCCGTTTGTGCTGGTCGACACCGGCGGCTGGATGCCCGGAGGCACCGCACTCGACTCGAAGGTTTCGCAACAGTCCGAGCGGGCCATGGCCGAGGCCGACCTGGTGGTGATGGTCGTCGACGCAACCACTGGTGTCACCGAGGAGGACGACCAGTTCGCCGCGTTGTTGCGCCGCCTCGATGTGCCCCACCTGCTGTTGGTGAACAAGGTCGACAACTCCGACCGCGAACACCTGATCTGGGACTTCCTGGGCCTGGGGCTGGGCGAACCGGTACCGGCCTCGGCATTGCACGGGCGAGCCACCGGTGACCTGCTCGACCTCATGATGTCGATGCTGCCCCCCGAGCCCGAAGCCGATCCGCTCGACGGCCAAGGCGACGAAGATGGCGTCGACGGCACGAGCGACGACGATGTGCCCTCGGTGGCCATTGTCGGGCGTCCCAACGTTGGCAAGTCGACCCTGTTCAACCGCCTCATCGGCGACGAGCGTTCGGTTGTACACGACATGGCCGGAACCACCCGCGACTCGGTCGACACCATCGTCGAGACCGAGTGGGGCAAGATCCGCTTCGTCGACACCGCCGGCATGCGCCGCAAGTCGCGCATCGACGAGGGAACCGAGTACTACTCGATGGTCAGGGCGCTGCAATCGGTCGACTCGGCCGACGTCGCACTGTTGGTCATCGATGCAACAGAGGGTGTCACCCACCAAGACCAGCGCCTGGCCGAGCGGGTCGATGCTGCGGGCTCGCCCATCGTCGTGCTGCTCAACAAATGGGAGCTGCTCGACGCCGACCAGAAAGAAGACGTCACCTATCAGATGCAGCACAAGCTGCACTTCTTGGGCGAGTCGCCGGTGTTGCGAATCTCGGCCATGTCGGGGCGTGGCGTTCACCGCTTGTTGCCCGCCATCGCAGACTCGATCGACGCCTATCGTCGGCGCATCCCGACCCGCCAGGTCAACCAGGTGATCCAGCTGGCCCAATCGGCCCAACCTGCCCCTCACGGCGGCCGGGTGCTGTACGCAACCCAGGGCGCCACCGACCCGCCCACGTTCACCCTGTTCGTCAACAAGGAGATCCCGGCGTCTTACCTTCGCTACCTCGAGCGGCGGCTTCGCGAAGAGTTCGAGCTGGGTAATGCGCCGGTGAAGATGAGGGTTCGCCGCCGCGGCTAGCCGCCGGTGCGGGTGAACCCGTGGGTCACCAGTCCAGAATCACCGCTGCCGGCGCCTCGATACGCCAGCTCTGGGCGATGGCCTGGGCCAACAGGGCGTCGGCCGCGGCCGCGGTCATGGGGCGGGCGAACAGGTGCCCCGGGGCATAGTCGAAGCCGTAGGGCGTCAACAGCGCGGCCTGCGATGGCCGCTCGACCCCTTCGGCCACCAGCGGCACGCCCAGCAGCTTGCCCAGCTCGACGATCGACCCTGCGACGTTCTCGTCGTCGCTCCTGTCGAGCTTGGCCATGACGGCCCTGTCGATCTTGATGAGGTCGATGGGCATTTCCTGCAGCTCGGCCAGCGATCGGCTGCCGGTTCCGAAGTCGTCTAGCGCGATGTGGGCGCCCGTTCTGGACAGGGCGGCAAGCAGGGGAGCGGCCGCGTCGGTTATCGACCGTTCGGAAACCTCCAACACGAAGCGCTCGGGGCTTACCGAACGACGTCGGCAGATACGTTCGATCGAGTTGGCCAGACCGTGGTCGTTCAACTCGGCCTTCGAGATGTTGACGGCCATGTTCAGCTTCGAGGAGGGATAGTCCAGGTCCCACATCCGCAGCTGGGCCGCAGCGCGGTCGATGAGCCATCTGCCCATGTCGGGCACCAACCCCAACTCGTCGGCTATCGGCAGGAACGTCATGGGGCCGATGACACCCCTGGTCGGGTGATGCCAGCGCATCAGGGCTTCGAACCCCACCATCTCGCCGCTGTGTACGTCCAGAACCGGCTGGTAGACGACATCGAGTTGGTCGTCGCGCAGGGCACGGACCAGGTCTGCCTTCAGCTCTGACCTGTTGATGCGGGTGGAATGCTCGTCGCCGCAATAGATCTCGAGCGCACCCGCAGGTGTCAGGCCCAGGGTCATCCGCGCTTGGCGCATCAGCAGGGTCGCCGACCGAGTCTTCGAGTCGGCGAAGGCCAGCGCGATGCGGACGTTGAACGCCTCGGGTGTGCCCGTGACCAGGTGAGGGCGCGCAATGGCGTCGCCGAGTGCAGCCACCTGACCCACCAGGGCGGTCTTCGACTCGACGTTCTCGATCAGGATCATGAACCTGCCGGTCGCCGACACAGCGATGGTGTCTGCGATGTCGAGCATCGAAGCCATGCGCTCGACTATCGACGTGCCTAGTGCTTCGTGTTGTGACGCGCTCAAGGGCGAATCTTCGGTGCGGGTGGCCTCGATCATGGCCGAGGCCACGATGTCGGTGCTCGACGGCTTGCGGACCAGCATGTGATCGAGCCGGGCGATGTATTCGGCAACGGTGTTCAGCCGAGGGTGGCTGGGAGAGGTCGGGTCGTCCGAGCTTGCGATCACAGAATCGAACATGGCCGTGTCATCGGCGGCTTGGTGGTTGTCACTGAAGCGAAAGCTCCGTAGCTTTCCGGCGATGGCCTGGTGCGAGCAGTGCGACCGCTACCTGACCCCGACGTCGCTGTCCGACCAGGGTCACTGCCCTTTCTGCGACGGGCAGGTTGTGCCTGGCGAGGGTGACCCGCCGCTGCCATCTGGCGAGCCGGCCCGCAAGGCACCTTGGCACTTCAAGATGATCGTGCTGCTCACCGCGGCCTACCTGCTGTGGCGCCTGGTTCAGCTGATCATGTGGCTGTTCTGATAGGCCGGTCGTTGGGTCCGTCGCTCGGCAGGTGCGTATTGTCGGAGCCATGACGGCGCCATTTACTCCCAGCACCATGCAGGACTTCCCGCTGACGGTGCAGCACATCTTCGCTTTCGGACGGCGGGTCCATTCTGGATCGAAGGTGCTGACCTACACGGGTGACTCGATCGAGGAGGCCACCTTCGCCGAGGTTGCCGAACGCGCCGACCGTCTGGCAGCGGCCCTGGCCCGCCTGGGAGTGCAGCCAGGCGACCGGGTCGGCACCTTCATGTGGAACAACCAGCGCCACCTCGAGGCCTATTTCGCCATTCCGTGTATGGGAGGCGTGTTGCACACGCTGAACATCCGGCTGTTCCCAGAACACCTCGAGTTCATCATCAACCACGCCTCCGACAAGGTGATCATCATCGATGCGTCCCTGGCGCCTCTGCTGGCCGTGGTGAGAGACAAGATTCCGACGGTCGAACACATCATCGTTTGCGGCGAGGGTGACACGTCTGCGCTGGGTGACACCCTCGACTACGAAGAGTTGATCGCCGCCGAGCCGGGCGCGTTCGATTATCCCGAACTCGACGAGCGGGCAGGTGCGGGCCTTTGCTACACCTCGGGCACAACGGGCGACCCGAAGGGCGTCATGTACAGCCAGCGCTCGACCTACCTGCACAGCCTGGCGGCGCTGGGGGCGGGAATGCTCGGCATGACCGACCGCGACCGGCTGCTGGTGATAGTTCCGATGTTCCACGCGATGGCCTGGGGTATGCCCTATGCGGGATGGTGGGCGGGGGCCGACTTCGTCTTCCCCCAGCAGTATCTGCAGGCCGGGCCGTTGAGCGGTGTCATCGAGGCCACCCGTCCGACCATCTCGGGTGCGGTGCCCACCGTTCTCAACGACATCTTGCACAACGCGGCCGACGCCGATCTGTCTTCGCTGCGCCATGTCGTGTGTGGTGGTTCTGCGGTGCCGATGTCGCTCATCCAGGCATACCGCGACCACTTCGACGTCGATGTGGTGCAGGGCTGGGGCATGACCGAGACCTCGCCGCTGTGCGCCCTGTCGTGGACTCCTGCCGACGGCAGCGACGACGATGTGGTCATGTGGCGTGCCCGCACGGGGCGTGTGTTGCCCGGTGTCGAGCTGCGCATCTGCGACGACGACGGCAACGAGATGCCTTGGGACGGCCAAGCGGTGGGCGAGATCGAGGTTCGTGGCCCTTGGATCACCGGCGCCTACTTCAATGTCGACACACCCGAGAAGTTCCACGACGGCTGGCTGCGCACCGGCGACGTCGGGTCGGTCGAGCCCAACGGGTTCGTCCAGATCACCGACCGGGCCAAGGACGTCATCAAGTCGGGCGGCGAGTGGATCTCGTCGGTCGATCTCGAGAACACGCTGATGGCGCATCCCGACGTCATGGAAGCTGCGGTGGTGGGCGTGCCCGACGAACGTTGGGACGAGCGGCCGCTCGCATGTCTGGTGCCTCGCGCCGGGGCCCAGGTAGACCCCGCCGACATCAAGGCCTGGCTCGAGGACAAGGTCGTCAAGTGGTGGCTGCCCGAGCGGTGGACTGTCATCGAAGAGGTTCCCAAGACCAGCGTCGGCAAGTTCGACAAGAAGGTGCTGCGAGCCCGCTACGGCGATGGCGACCTGACGGTCGTCGAACCCTAGGAACCTTCCTTTCGCCGGTTTACAGGGTGCCGGCGTCGAGCTTGCTGAGCACCTCGGCGGCGCGACCGCGCACCTGGTCCAGGTCGCTCAGGCGGCGCATGCCCGCGACCTGGCGGGCCATGCGGTGGTTCTGGCCCAGGCGTTCGGCGTGGCGGGCGATGAAGTCCCAATACAGGGTGGTGAACGGGCACGCATCGTCTCCCACCCGCTTCTTGGGATCGAACCGGCATCCCCTGCAATAGTCGCTCATCTTGTTGATGTAGGCGCCGCCCGAGGCGTAGGGCTTGGTGGCCATCATCCCGCCGTCGGCGTGCAACGCCATGCCTACAACGTTGGGCAGCATCACCCATTCGGCACCGTCGACGAAGCCCGCCCACATCCAGTCGACCATCGCCTGTGGGTCGACTCCAGACGTGAGGGCCAGGTTGCCCAGCACCATCAGGCGTTCGATGTGGTGGGCCCACCCGTTGTGGTGCACGTGGTCTACGACTCCTCTCACACAGGCCATTTCGGTGGACGCGCCGGTGAACGCCGGTGGGATCGGCCGGGTCGCCTCCAGATGGTTCATGTCGCGATAGTTCGGCATCCACAGCCAGTAGACGCCCCAGACGTATTCGCGCCAGCCGATCACCTGGCGGATGAAGCCTTCGACGCTGTTGATGGGTGCTCTGCCGTCGAAGTATGCGGCCTCGGCTGCTCGTGCGACCTCGTCTGGGTGCAGCAGCCCCAGGTTCAGCGATGAGCTGAGGGTCGAGTGCGCCAGCTTCCACTCGGCAGCCAACATCGCATCCTCATGAGGCCCGAACGGCCCCAGGCCGTGTTCGACGAACTCGTCGAGGCGTTGGAGGGCCTGAGCGCGGGTCACGGGCCACAGTCCGTGCGGTTTGGCTCCCCATGTATCGAGGTCGCCGAGGTCGTCTAGAACTCGGGTGTCGATTTCGTCGAGTTCGAATCGGCTGACTTCGGGCCACGATCGCCCGTCGCCGGGCGGGGGTTCGCGGTTGTCGTGGTCGAAGTTCCACTGGCCGCCGATGGGGTCGTCGCCATCCATCAACAGGCCCAGCCGCTGGCGCTGCCAGCGGTAGAAGTCCTCCATCTTGAAGCTCTTGCGTCCGTCGGCCCATTCGGCGAAGTCTTCGTGATGGCAGGTGAACTGATCGTTGCGGACGATGTCGATGCCGAGTTGTTCCATCAGCCGTCGACCGTCCCAGCTCATCGGCTCCATGGCGATCACGCGGTCGATGCCGTGCTGGTCGCAGTGGTCTCGCACGCCCTGCGACAACGTTGGGGCGTGGCGATAGTCGACGTCGAAGCCCTCGGCGGCCAGTTCGGCGGCGAAGTGGCGCATTGCCGAGATGACCATATGGGCCCTCTGGACGTGCCAGCGCTTGGACGTCAGCTTCGTGCGGCTCTCGACGAAAAGCACCCGACAGTCGCCGGGTTGGAAGTGTGCCAGCGAGGCGATGTTTCGGTTCAGTTGGTCGGCGAGGATCCAGACGGTCTTGTCGGGTCCGCCGTTGTCAACCACCCTGTTCGATGCGGGCCTTCAGGCGGGCGAGGTTGCGTTTCCAGATCGCCTTCAGCACCGGGCGGGCGGCGAACGCCCCGACCGGGCCACCCATGAAGATGGGGAACTTCAGGTCTTCTTCCCAGCGAAACTCGGTTTGGTTGGGGCCAACCGGGGTCAAGGTGAATACGCCAGAGCCCTCGACCAGCCCGACATGGCGTACGCCCATGCGCCGCTCGTCGACCCATTCGGTGATCTCCATCACGTCTGTCAGCTTGAACGGGCCGACCTTGGTGTCGCATTCGAACTTCGTGCCCACGCCCTCGATGTGGTCGGTGAGGAAGCGGATCTCTTCGGCGTCTTGCATCCAGGCCGTATGCGATTGGATGTCGCGCACGTCGGCCCAGATGTCTTCGGCCGACCTGTTGATCATTGTGCGGACCACGACGGCGTGGTCGCCGATGTCGTCTACGGGGGTGGTGACAGTCTTGTCGTCCATGGCTGATGCAACGCCGCCGATGCGCAGATTATGCCCTCAGCTGGCCACGTAGATCATCGCCGCCGCAACGGCGACCCGGGCTGTCCAGCCGAGGGTGCGGATCCAGTTGGTGCGGACGAGGCGTTCTGCAGTGGCGGGGCAGAAGCCCTTCTCGAGGCGGTTGTGTGCCGGCACCTGCAAGAACACGGTGCTGGCGTGGATGACCGCCAGCAGCAGAAGACCTGCCAGCACCAGGCCCCAGCCCAACGACTCGCGTTCGCCCGCAGCGATCAGCAGTGCGGTGATGCCCTCGATGGCCATGAAGGGGCCGACGACCCAAGTCGTCAGCGACATGTGGCGTTGCTCGTATGGGGCGAACCGTTCTTCGCCCACCAATGCGAACAGGGGATAGTGAACGACCTGGACGAACCAGATGAGCCCGGCCATCGCGGCCGTCGCCACCAGGTGGATTGTCAGCAGCAGAGCCGTTTCGTCGGTCACGTGAGGCCACCGTATCGGCGCCGACATTGCAAGCGGTTGCGGACCCGTTTCGGTTCGTTGACGTTTCGTGACCCCACCGGCGGCCCGATCGTGTAGAGTTCTCAACTCGGTGCTCACGCATCTACGGGCTGTGGCGCAGTTTGGTTAGCGCACTGGTCTGGGGGACCAGGGGTCGGAGGTTCAAATCCTCTCAGCCCGACCATTTCGATCGGACCGGCGGCTGCCACGTCTTCGCTTCGGACGGAGATGGGTGTCGAGCCCGTCAGCGAGACGGTGAACTCAATCCGGTGTGGGGCGCGGGTCTTGGTAGGAGCTACTGTTGATCGCCTCGCGGATGGATTCCTCACGCATCTTGATAGGTGTACTAGCCCTTGGCTCGATGGGCGTCGCGATGGCCTTCGACTTCCTGACCCATCCCCCCGCAACGTGGATCTCGTTGGATGGGCTGATACAGAGCGTGGTGGTGGCCACTCTGGTCGGGTTGGCTTGTTGGGTAATCCTCAGAAGTTTGCTCCGCAACATCGTTCTTGAGGGCAATCGGCTGCTGGTTCGGACGATGTTCAGAACTCACCGTCTTGAGGCGCATGAGGTTTCCTCGATCGAATGCGGAAGGAAGGTCATGCTGCGCGCCCCGGAGGTCAGGGTGCTGACGACTTCTGGAAGGACTGTTAGGACATATGCGTATGGGGAGTGGGAGACGGATCCTGAGCGGCTCGTCGAGGAACTCCGATCGGGGCTAGCCTCTCGAGAAATGCGTCCCTGAGCCTGCGTCTTGTTGGTCAACTCTGACCAGTGCTTCAGACCGATCGAAGAAGCAAGCAACCGGCTATGGTGGTTGCGGTGGCGAAGAGAGTTGAACTTCGGCGTGGCCGGCTCGTAGTGGCCGAGTCGCCGGTCGTCCTGCTGTTCGCCTTGGTCACCGTGTCTTTGACAGCGTTTTCAATGGCACTGGCCCTCTTTGCAGGGGAAGTGGGTGACGCGCTTTTAGCAGCTTCGCTGGCTTCACCTCTCTGGTTTGGTGTAGCCGTCTCTTTCGCCGGCGCTTCCTGTTATATCCGAGACGGCGCTGTGCGGTCTTGTTTGCCTCGGTCTGGATGGATTCGGAGTGCCGCGTCTTTGAACGTGGCATCGAAGGGGCATTCGCTGTTCTTGATGGGTCGTACAGAGGACGGTTCAGAGCATCGTCTGGTGTCCGTGTCGGGATTGTTTGATGCCGCCCGGGCGGCGCTCGAGCTTCAGCGAGTCCAGGCTCTTCTCTTATTAGATCTGGCTCAATCCGGTGAATCGAATTAGTGGTGCTTGCCTACGGGTCTATCTCGGTTCCGTCGGGTCGCAACACACGCCACCGGCCGCCATCGTCGCGGTAGGTCGAGAACCCCTTCGCCTGTTTCAGTCGGTTGTGTTTTGCGCACAGTGGACCGGCGTTTTTCTGGTCGGTGCCCCCGCCCTCGGAACCGTCTGTCGGATTGAATTGGTGTAGGTGGTCTACCTGGCATTGGCTGGCGCGTACCCAGCAGCCTGGCCAATAGCAGGTGTCGCTGCCGATCTTGGCGGCAATGGCGGCCGGTCCCGAGAACAGGCGACTCTTGCGGCCCATGTTGATGACCACACCAGCGGAATCGACAACGATTCGGCGCACATGGCCCAGCAAGCTCGCGGCAGCAACCTCGGCTGGGTTCAGTGGGGTTCCGTCGAGGGTGCGGCACTGATAGTCGGCACGGTTCGGGTCGTCGGGAAGGACCAAACCGCCGGCGAGGCGCGTGAGCTGTCGTTCGTAGGTCGTGTGATCCATCACCACGTTGAGCACGAACTGAGGCCCGATACTGCCCGGCGGCATCGATGCCGCCTGATCGAAGATGGCGGCCAAGGCGTCCATGCGGCGCTGAGCATCGGTCCGTTCGAGCATGGCAGCGGTCACGTTGCCCTCGCCATGCTTCTCGATAGCAGCGGCCCAGTCGAGCTCGAACTCGGCCTGGGTGAAGCGGCTCCAGATCTCGCGCATCATCGCTCCCTGGAGAGATCCGCACTGGCCCTCGAAGGTGAAGCCCCGGTCGAAGTTCTCGACCATCGAGGCCTTGCGCTTGTCGTGGGTGGTCTCGTCGTCGCGCCTGGCACCATCTTCGTCTGCCAAACGCACCCAGCCGGTCATGAATTGGCAGAAGTGTGGATGGTTGAGCGTGAGAGCACGCTCGAGGATCTGTGATTCGGATTCGATGAGCTTGGCCCTGATCCGCTCGTTGCACCACGCGTTCGCAATACGTCGCATGTTCGGCTCGGCGATCAGGCCTCGGCGGTAGGTGCGCTGCATCTCTGGCAGGTCGCGCAGACAGCGCATGACGTTGTTTCGGGCCGTCGCCTCGCCTGACGACAGCTTGGCCCGGTGGCGCATCATGATCTTGGCCGACATCGCCAGATCTTCGGTTTGGAGGTCGCGGGCGTCGGTGTCGGCTAGCACGTCGATTTGGCAGGCATGCAGGCGCCTGCTGAGCTGCTCGATCTGGCCCATCATGGTCGCAGCATCTCTGCAGCCGGTAGGCGATAGTCCCGCGGACCTCAATGCCGCTATGCCCGCTGAAATCTGGTCTATTGCAGCCTTAGTGGCCGGATCTGCAACCTCGGCTTTTGCTGGCGCCACCATGATCCGATTGTATCAGAACAAACGTTCGATATCCAATCGAAATACACCAGAACTTTAGATGCTGCAACATCAGGCGAATAGCGGCTCGTCTAGTTCGACGACGCTGCCGTCGCGGTCGAACACCAGGAACCGGTCGAACGATTTCAAGAACCAGCGGTCGTGCGACACAGAGATGACGGTGCCCTCGAATGCTGCCAGGCCACGCTCGAGCGCCTCGGCCGATTCGAGGTCGAGGTTGTCGGTCGGCTCGTCGAGCAGCAGCAGGGTCGAACCTGCCAGCTCCAGCAGCAGGATCTGCAGGCGGGCCTGCTGACCTCCGCTGAGGGTGTCGAAGGTGCGGTCGGCCGCCTGGGCCAGCTCGTATCGTCGCAGCGCGCCGATGGCGCGGTTGCGATCGCCAGGTCCCTTTGCGATCAGGTCAACGATGGGTATCCCGGCCCACTCGGGGTGCTGGTGAGTCTGGTTGAAGTGTCCCGGTGTCACGTTTGCGCCGAGCTTGAGCTCACCACTGTGTTCGACCGGCTCGCCCGCAAGCAGCCGTAGGAAGTGACTCTTGCCCGTGCCATTCGGACCGACGACGGCAACACGTTCGCCGGCGTCGATCTCGATCGAGAACTCGTCTGTCAGGCCCGCGATCTCGAGATCGGAGATGCGAAGGGCTCTCTTGCCGGTCCGCCCGCCGACCAGCCGCACGTCGATGTTCTGGTCGCGCACACGTTGTGGGGGAGGAGCGCCCTCGTGGCGCTCGATGCGCTTTTGGGTTTCACGAATACGTGGTGCGAACTTTTCGGAGATGGTGGCCCTCACCCGGTACTCGACCAGCAGCTTCTTGAGGCGTTTGCGCTCTTCTTCGTGCCTGGCGAACTCCTCGTCGAGGCGCGTTCGCCTGGCTTCGCGCTCGTCGTCGTAGGTGTCGAAGCCCGCGCCGTGCGTCCAGGCAGTTCCGCCTTCGATGGTCACGATCTTTGTCGCCACTTCGCTGAGCAGCTGGCGGTCGTGGGTGACCAGCAGAACCGTCTTGGGGCACGAGCGGATCGCGTCGGCCAACCACTCTTTCGCGGGGATGTCCAGGTAGTTGTCGGGCTCGTCCAGCACCAGAACGTCGTCGTCGCCTCGCAGCAGCGCCTCCAGTGCCAGACGCTTCTGTTCGCCACCGCTGAGCTGCGAGAGCGGTCGGTCTCTGGCCTGGTTGAAGGTCTGGCGCAGAGCGCCCGACGTGCAGATGTCCCACGTCACCTCGGCGTCCCAGCCCCCCGCATCGCCCCACGCTTGATGGGCGTTCGCCAGACGCAGCATCGCTTCGTCATCGCCACCTTCGGCGTTGGCCTCGGCGCGGGCCAGGCGCTCGGCCGCGGCACGAAGGTCGGGCGCCGACAGCTCCAGCAGCAAATCGCCCACAGTGCGCCCATCGCGGATAGACCCGATGAACTGGCGCATTACACCCAGGCGGCCCTCGATGTGGACGGCTCCTGCCGTGGGCTTTTCGTCGCCCGCGACTATGCGCAGCAAGGTGGTCTTGCCGGCTCCGTTGGCCCCCACCAGCGCAACCTTGTCGCCATCGCCGATTCGAAAAGAGGCGTCGCTGAACAGGGTGCGACCGTCTGGCAGGTCGAAGCCGAGCCCGCGTACGTCTAGAGCTCCCATCAGGGCAGTATCGCGGTTTCAGCAGCCGGGCAGCGCAAAATTGTCGCGGCCGGGCCCGAAGCAGGGGCGGCTCGACGACCTCAGCGGTCGGAGCGAACGAGATCGATGATTGTTCGGCAATCGTCGGCGTCGGCGGTTCGGGGTTGTTGTGGATCATCACCATCCGCATCGAGTCTTCGACGGCCGCGTTCCAGTCGACCCCACGCGACTCGGCCCCTGCGGCACCGATGAAGGTCGGCAGTGACAGGCGGTTCAACAGGCTGTCGATCGACTCGACCAGGCGATCACCGGCCTGTGTCGTCGATACTGCGAACAGCGAATCGAGGCGGCGCAGCCTGTGCTCGTCTACGTCGGGCAGGTTGAAGGCAGCCACGTGGGGCAGCAGCATGGCCACGGCCATGCCGTGGTGCAGGTGTACATGGCCGCCGAGCCCGCCGGCGATGGCGTGCACCAGCCCCAACCCGGCCTGATCCATGGCGATGCCGCCGTACACGGCTGCCAGCATCATGTCGTGCCTGGCATCCAGGTCGGTGCCATCGGCCGTCGCCCGCTCGACTGCGCCGAGCACCAGTCGCATCGCCTCGATCGCGAACAGGTCGCTGATTGGGTTGGCATTGCGCCCCACGTAGGCCTCGAACGTGGACGAAGGCGTCGATTCCGGTCGCGGCGGTCAGCAGCGGTGGCAGCCCAACCGTCAGTTCGGGGTCGAGCACGGCGGCGTGGGCCGCCATCAGCGGGCTCGAACGCCCTTCTTGAACGGTTGCGACGGGTCGGAGATGACGGCGACCTTGCTGACCTCGCTGCCCGTACCGGAAGTGGTGGGAACAGCCACGAAAGCGATGCTTGGAACCTCGATCGGCTTTCCGTCCCACTGATAGTGCGAGTACTGCCCGCCGTTGGCCAGCAGCATCGCTGTGGCCTTGCCCACGTCGATGGCCGACCCGCCGCCGACGGCCACCACGGCCTGAGCGTCTTGGGTTTCGGCGGCCAGCCGGGCGGCGGCTACATCGTCGGTGGTGGGGTTCGGGTGCACCTCGGTGCAAACGGCCACGGCAACACCCGCTGCCTCGAGGGCAGACGCGATGCTGCCGGGTATCGGTGTTGCGGCCAGGCCGGGGTCGGTTACCAACAGCGCACGGCTGATACCCATCGCCGAAAGCTCGGACACCACGGCTTCGGCCGCCGGTGTGTGCCAAACGATCCGAGTCGACAGGTGGAAAGCGAAAGCAGACCCGCTCATGCGGTGATCGTACGCCCACCGGGCCTCTGGCGCCCCGGTCGTTGGACCCTGTCGAAGATTCAGACCTACAGAACCTCCTCGGCGGCTCGGAGGCCGCTGAGGTGGGCTCCGTGAACCGTCGAGAAATAGGCGCGGCTGGTGTGTTCGCCCGCGAAGTGGATTCGGCCCACGGGCGCCGCGAGCGCATCGAAATGTCGCATCCGTGTTTGGGCCGAAACGAACGAATACGCACCACCGAAGAGGGGGTTGTTCGTCCAACCGCTGCGTCGCAACCCTGTGGGCTCGCCAACGCCGCTGCCATACATCGACCGCAAGTTGGCGGCGATGGCCGAACCCAACTGGTCGTCGGAAAGGCCGGCGGCCATCCTGGCCCCGTCTGCGTAGGCGAAGGTCATCAAGGCGTTCGATCCGGGAATCAGACGGTTCATGTTGACGAACAGGCTGAAGGCGTCTGGCTGGGCCGCGGCCAGGCCGAGGAAGTCGGCATCGTCCCAGAACGCCTCCTCGAAGGTCACCAGGAACTTCTCGACGGCATTGAACCCGACGGCGTCGATCGCCTCGGCCTTGTCGCCGGCCAGGGCGGGGGACAAGTCGATGTTTCCGCCCTTCAGCACGCCCAGGGGAACTGCAACGATTGCACGGCCCGCTACGAACGCCCGGTCGCCGGACCAGACGGTCGCCATCGGGCCTTCGTCGACCACTCGGTCGACCTGCACTCTCAGCCGCACGTCCAAGTCGGCGGCCAGCAGGTCGACGATGCGGTCGTAGCCGTCGGTCATCACAACCTCGGGACCGTCGAACTCGTCGCCCTCGTCGGCCAGTTCGCCCGACAGGCGGTCGAGATCTCCGGTGTCGAACTCGAGGTAGTTGATGGCGAAGAAGCGCAGCAGGGGATCGTCGGCCCAGGCCGGCTCGAGACGCTCGAGAACCTCGACGAAGGTCTCGCCGCTGTCGGCGTCGTCGACCACTGCACGGGTGAGGTCTTCGAGCCTTGCTGCGGCGAATGCGACCTGCTCGCCTGGCACCTTGCGCCCCCGGGCGTCGAACAAGACGATGTCTTCGAAGTCGAGTTCGATGGCCGACGCCCCGGCCGCATCGGCCAGGTCGGTGACAGGGTTGCCGTCGGTGCCGTGAATCCAGCTGGCACCTAGATCGAAGGACACCCCCAGGCTGCGGTCGGTGCGCACCCGGCCGCCGGCGATTGCGTCGGCCTCCAGAACCACGACGCCCAGGCCCTCTTCGGCCAATGCCCTGGCGGCGGTAAGGCCTGCAACGCCTGCACCCACGACCACGACATCGAAGCGCTCTGCGTCGTCGAAGGTCGCGGTCTCGTCGGACGGTTCGGTCTCATCGAACGGCTCGGCGCATCCGGTGCTGACCGCCAGCGCGGCGAGCGCGCCGATACCCAGGAACCGCCGCCGGCCGATGCTGGCATCGCGATGCGGGTGGTGGTGCTCGATCATCGTCGCGAATCGTAGGTGTTCGTGGTCGATCGAGGCCCGCCTGAGCGTCGGCGGCCGGGCGCGCGTAGTGTCGCCTCATGCGCGTGCTCGAGTTCATCGCCCCAGGTCAACGGGCCGGCGTCGGGGTGCTGTTGGGCGACGGTGTGTACGACCTCACCACCCGGCATCCAGACCGGGCCCGGTCGATGCACCATCTGCTGAACCTGCCCGACTGGCGCGATCTGGTTGCGTCCGCCAAGGCCGTCGATTTCGCGCTCGACGACATCGAGTTCTCACCGCTTTTGGCCCAGTCGGGACGGGTCTTCGCCATCGGCCTCAACTATGCGAAGAAGTATCCGGCCGGAGGCACACCACCGCCTACGCCCCAGTTCCCACCGTGGTTCACGAAGGTGCCAGGCACCCTCGTGGGGCACCTTCAGCCCCTGGTTGCCCCACGCGTCTCGCCGACGTTCGACCATGAGTCTGAACTGGCCGCGGTCATTGGTCGGCGCGCTCGGCACGTGCCTGTCGAGTCGGCTCTGGACGTCGTCGCGGGCTGGACCATCGTCAACGACGGATCGGTTCGGGAATGGCAGCGGCACTCGGTCAGCGCCGGAAAGAACTTCGAGCGGTCGGGTTCGATCGGACCCTGGATGGTCACCTCTGACGAGATCGCCGACCCGCAGGCCCTGCGCCTGGTGGCCAGGGTCGATGGCGAGGTGCGCCAGGACGCCAGCACGGGCGAGATGATCAAGTCGGTGGCCCAGATCATCTCGTACCTGTCGACGGCCCTCGAACTGTTGCCCGGCGACGTCATCGCCACCGGTTCGCCCGAGGGGTCGGGTGGTGGTTTCGATCCGCCACGCTGGCTGATGCCTGGCCAAGTGGTCGAGTGCGAGGTCGAGGGCATCGGAGTTCTCCGCAATCCGGTGATCGGCGAGAGCTGATGGACACCGATCTGACCCAGCGGCTCATCGCGTCCAGGGCGAACGGCGACTTCGCTCCCGCCTGGCTGGTTGGCGCAATAGACCTTCATCAGGCGCTCGACCTGCAACTGGCAGTGCTGGACGACCTGCTCGAGCGCGGCGCCACGATCGGTGGCTGGAAGGTCGGGCTCACATCCGAGTCATCCCGGCAGAAGTTGGGCGCAGACGAGCGGCCCTTCGGTTTCGTGCTGGCCGACAAGGTGTTAGCGTCGGGCGAATCCGTGGCTGCTGCTGCAATCCGCGACCTGTCGATCGAGGCCGAGATGTGCTTCACCATGGGGGCCGACATCGCCGACCCAGACATCGGTCCCGATCGGATTCTCGACTTCGTCGCCGAGGTGAGCGCCGGGCTCGAGCTGAACGAGGCCAGGCCCGGGTCGGCCAGGCCGGACTTTCCGGTTCTGGTGACCGACTGCCTGACCAACTGGGGGATAGTGCACGGCACAGGCATCGCCCCGGGGCCAGATCACGCGCGGACGGCGGCAACACTGTCGGCCACCACGGTGCGCATGTTCCGCAACGGCACCCAGGTCTTCGAGGGTGTGTCCAGCGACCACCTCGACGATCACGCCGTTTCGTTGTGTCGCCTCGTAGAGCAACTGGCGCGGCATGGGCGCGGTTTGCGGGCGGGCCAACGCGTCATCACCGGCGCGTTCGCGCGGTTTGCGGCCAGGCCCGGCGAGCGCTGGGCGTGTGATTTCGACGGCATCGGTCGAGTCGAGATACAAGTCGTCTGACAGGGGAGGGGTGCCATGACAAGCATCGAGCTGAACGGGCCGGTGAACATCCTGGTCGTCGAGGGATTGACGATGATGGACGCGTCGCCATTCATCGACGACATCCGCGCCGCCGCGCCCCCGGGCAGCACCGTCGAGGTCGTGTCGGGGCTTCGCGACGCGTTCGCCCACGCTGGCGACGTCGAGGTGATGCTCGGCATCCTCAACGAGGACTTCTTCGCCGCTGCGCCCAACCTCAGATGGATCCACGCCACAGCGTCGGGCGTCGACATGTTCATGTTCGAACGGTTCGTCGAAAGCGACGTCGTGCTGACCGGCGAGAAAGGCCTCGTGGGCGGCCATCTGGCCGACACCGGCTGGGGATTGCTGCTGGCCCTCACCCGTCAGATCCACACTGCGGTGCGGCTGGGGCCAGACGCCTGGAATCACCGGGTCGAGATGAGGCGCAACGAGATCGAGCTGGCCGGCCTGACGATGGGCCTGGTCGGGTTTGGTGGCACCGGCAGGGAGATGGCGAGACGAGCGGTTGCCTTCGGCATGAAGACCATCGCCGTCGACTGGTTTCCCGCCGCGCCCGACCACGGTGTTGTCGAGGTATGGGGGCCCGACCGTCTCGACGACCTACTCGCACAGGCCGACGTCGTGTCGGTCAACCTGCCCCTGACCGACCAGACCCATGCCATGTTCGACTCGGACCTGTTCGCCAAGATGAAGCCGGGCAGCTATCTGGTGAACGTCACCAGGGGCGAGATCGTCGACGGCGACGCCCTCGTCGCCGCGCTCCGATCGGGTCACCTTGCCGGGGCGGCGCTAGACGTTGCGCCCGGCGAACCGCTGCCGCCCGAGCATCCTCTGTTCCATCTGCCGAACGTGGCCATGACACCCCACACCGCCGGGGCCAGCCAGCTGCGGGCTCCACGCAACGTGGCCAGATTCGTCCGCAACCTGGTCAACGCACAGTCTGGCTTGCCCTTCGAGGGTGTGGTCGACAAGCGGGCAGGCTTCTGAACACCAGCCCATGTGTGACAGAGTGAGCGGATAGCAACCGACCGTCGAGGGGGACGAAGATGCGGTTCTATTCATGCGACTCACACGTCGTCGAGGGGGCCGAGGTGTTCGAGGGCCTGGCCGAACACTTCGGCGAACTGGCCCCGCACATCGTCGATGTGCCCGAGAAGGGTCTGATGTTGACCGTGAACGGCCAGCCCAGGGTCTCGGTCGGACGGTTCGGCATAGCCGGCCACAAGCTCGATGACCCCGAAACCGAGGCCCTCATCGCAGCGGGTTATGAGGGGCTCAACCCCGGAGTGGTCGACTCGACCAAACGCCTTGCGGAACAAGAGCAGGACGGCATCGCGGGCGAGGTGATGTATCCCAGCCTGTCGATGTTCACCTTCGCCGTCACCGACGACGACATTCGTGCCGCGGCGTTTCGCCAACACAACGACTGGATCCTCGACTACTGCGCACCCAACCGCGACCGCCTGATCGGCATCGGCTGTCTGCCGGTTCCCGATGTCGAGGCCTCGGTAGCCGAGGCCAAGCGCGCCGGATCGCTGGGTGTGCGCGGCTTTTCGATCCCTTCGCACGCCCCGCTCGACAAGCCGTACAGCGACCCCATGTACGACCCGTTGTGGGCGGTGCTCGAAGAGATGAACCTGCCGGTGACGATGCACATCTTCACCGGGTCGTCTTTCGACTGTGGCCTGCCGGCCCATTTCGGCACCCCGGGCGGCACCACCAAGGGCTACACCATGGCCCACATCACGGTCGTCAACTCGATCATGGACCTGATCATGAGCGGGGTCGTCGAACGCTTCGCCGGCCTGAGGTTCATCTCGGCCGAGTTCGAGACCGGCTGGGTTGCGCACTGGAAGCAGCGTTTCGACCATGCCGCCTACCGCACGCCGTGGGAGCTCTCCGACGACCTCACGATGAAGCCGTCGGAGTATTTCGATCGCAACTTCTACGTCACCTTCGAAGACGACGCCCAGGGCGTCGCCACCCGCCACGAAATCGGCATCGGCAACCTGTTGTGGGGCAACGACTACCCGCACCACGACTCGATCTGGCCCAACTCGATGTCGGTGTTGGAGGACATCTTCGCCGGGGTGCCCGAAGACGAGGTCGAGCAGATGGTTTGGGGCAACGTCATCGACCTGTACGGCATCGACGTCGCGAACCTGTGAGAAATGGGCTCGCGGCGGGTGCGCCCTGCTGCGAAGCTGTGTGACATGACAGGCGAACGACAGACCCAATCCGCTGGTGCCCGGCTGCGCGAGTTGCACCGACCAGGCGACCCGTTCGTGCTGGCCAACGCCTGGGACGCGGGTTCGGCGCGGGTTCTGGCGGCGCTGGGTGCCCAGGCGATAGGCACCTCGTCGGCGGCGCACGCGTTCACCCTGGGCCGTCCAGACATGGGTCATGTGTCCCGAGACGAAGCCCTAGCCCATGCCGAGATGCTGGTGAAGGCCACGCCGCTTCCCGTGTCGGGCGACTTCGAGAACGGGTTCGCCAGAGATGCCGAGGCAGTGGCAACCACCGTTCGCCTGGCTGCCGCGGCCGGGCTCGGCGGAATATCGATCGAGGACACCGACCTGCCGGGCTCGGGTGCCTACGAGTTCGATTTGGCCGTCGATCGCATCGCTGCGGCGGTTCAAGCTGCCCGCTCGCTTCCCGACGATTTCGTGTTGCTGGCCCGTGCAGATGGTGTTCTCAACAGGTCCTACGACCTCGACGAAGGCATCCGGCGTCTTCAGGCTTTCGAGGCTGCGGGCGCCGACGCGGTGTATCTGCCGATGCCGGCCGACCTCGACGCCGTCGCACGTATCTGTGCCACGGTGAGCGTGCCCGTGAACGCGCTGGCGGCCGGACCGTTCACCCGGGTTACGCACCAGCAGTTCGCAGACGCGGGTGTGGCGCGCATCTCGCTGGGTTCGGCGCTGGCGCGCACCACCCACCGCGCCATCGTCGACGCGGCCAGGGCGATCTTCGACGACGGCGACTTCAGCCGACTCGGCAACGGCATCTCGGGCACAGACATCGACGCCATGCTGACCGCCTTCGATTGAGGTCGCCCGACACCACTCTGCGATGCTCGAACCATGCACACAGGCCGCAGAGTCACCCTCGACGACTTCCCCAGAGCAGAGTCCGACATCAACTTCGCTCGCTTGGTCGACAAGGTCGGCATCGGGAACTTCTCGAAAGATCCGCGGCCGCTGGAACCCGCCGACGCAGTCATCGTGCGCCAGTGCTACGACTTCATGTACGCCCTGGGTGTGTTCGACCTGACCAACCCCATCACGCTCAGCCTGCCCCAGACCGACCGGTACCTCTCGCTCACCGCGATCAGCCAAGACCACTACGTCAAGCTGTTGACCACCCAGCCGGGCAGTTACTCGCTCAGCGAGGCCGACATCGGCACCCGCTATGTGTGGATCATGTACCGCATCTTCGTCAACGCCCTCGACGAGGCCGACATCGCCGCGGTCAACGACCTGCAAGACGCGATCACGGTCGAACAGGCCGATAAGGGGAGCTTCGAGATTCCCGACTGGTCACACGACGACCTCGACGCCATCAGGTCCCATCTAGCGGCTTTGCGCGCGTGGGGTAACGGGCCTGTGGGTTCGTTCGGTGACGAGGGCGAACTCGACCCCGTGAGGCGATTGCTCGGCGTGGCCAACGGCTGGGCCGGTATTCCCGACCACCACGTGCGCTATGTCGGCATCTTCAACCCGGCCGAGTACCCGACGCACTGCGCGCTGACGGTCGGCGACGTACCGGTGCGCGATTTCTGGTCGATAACCGTCTATGACGCCGATGGGTATGTGCAGCCCAACGATGCCAAGGTCTATTCGATCAACAATCAGACGGCGCTTCGCAACCCGGACGGCACGATCACCGTGAACTTCGGTGGGCCCGAGGGGCTTGCCAACCGGCTCGCCACCATGCCTGGCTGGAACGCGGCGGTGCGTCTGTATGGGCCCTCGGACGAGATTCGCAATGGCACCTGGAAATTCCCTATGCCAGAGCCGGTGGTCGACTGAGACCCGCGATCGTCAGCGCTTGGCGACGATCTCGGCGCCGCGCTGCTCTGGCTCGTCGTCGGTCATCTCGGCCGGGAAGCCGTGCCCCAGTACCGACAACCCGGTGGCGTCCTCCAGACGGCGAATGATGTTGGGCGACCACTCGCGCATGCCATAGCGGGTCGCGCCGTCCTCGAAGATGCGGATCATCTCGGGGTTCAGCTCCAGCGGCACACCGTGGCGATCGGCGATGGCCTGGAACAAGCCGATGTCTTTCAGCACCAGATCCATGGTGAAGCTGATGTCGCGCGAACCGTTCAGGATCACCTGGCTCTCGGTCTCGTGGACGAACGAATTGCCTGACGAGATACGTATGGCCTCGTAGGTGGTGTTCATGTCCATGCCCGCGGCTTTGGCGGTTACCAGCGCCTCGGTGATGCTCAATAGGTTCGCGGTGGCCAGATAGTTGGTCACCACCTTCAGCACCGACGCCGACCCCAGCGGGCCGGTGTGAAGGACCTGGCGCCCCAGGATGGTCAGAATCGGCAGGATCCGTTCGAAGACCGGACGATCGCAGCCGGCCAGGATCGCTATGTTGCCGGTGGCGGCTCGGTGGCATCCACCCGATACCGGGCAGTCGACCGGGTGGCCGCCGCTTTGTTGCACCAGAGCGCCCAACCGCTTGACCTCGGCCTCGTCGGTTGTCGACATCTCCATCCAAACCGAGCCCGGCTGCATGGCCGACAACAACCCGTCCGGCGCCTCCATGACAAGCGCCGAGGCGGCGGGCGAAGGCAGGCAGGTGATGACGAATTGGCAAGCGGCGGCCAAGGCGGCGGGCGATTCGGCTGCGGCGGCTCCGCCATCGACGAACGGTTGCATCGCGGCCGGGTCGAGATCCAGAACCACCAGGTCGGCGCCGTTGCGCAGCAACGAGCCGGCCAGCTTTGCGCCCACATTGCCGAGGCCGATGAAACCGACCCGTCCGTCGATTGGGCTGGTTTGGCTGGTGGTTGTCATGTCAACCTCTCGGAGCCGACGGCCACGACGGCAGGGTCCCAGGCGACTCGGCCGAACACCTCGCGTACGTCGTCCTCGAACGCCTCGAGCGGAAGGGTGTCAAAGGCGGGGTCGAACGAGTTCTGGTCCCAGCGGGCGCAGAACTCGGCGCACAGGGGTGCCCACGGGTGGTCGGCGAACCTGTCGCGGCCGTTGCGGTCGCCGCCGAGGTGATGTGCGTAGTAGTAGCTCTGGAACACGCCGTGGTGCAGGATCACCCAGTGGACCTCCTGGGCCACGTAGGGCTGCAGCACCGTGGCGGCCAGCTCGCTGTGGTTGAACGGCGCCAGTTCGTCTCCGATGTCGTGCACCAGTGCCGCCGCCACCCAGTCGACCGAGGCGCCGTCGAGCCTGGCCCTGGTGGCCGATTGCAGCGAATGCTGCAGCCGGCTGATCTGATAGCCGCCCATCGAGCCATCCAGGGCTCTCAGCGCCTCGAGGATGCGATCGGGCAGCGCGGAGGCATATGCCCGCTCGTAGCGGTCGAGCAGGGCGTAATCGTCGGTGGTTCCATCGGCCATGGCTGTGAACGACACGACCCCTGTGGGAATGTCGCCGGTGAACGCATGTCGTTCGATGATGGGCTCGGTCATTGCGCGAGCTTTGCACGTCGACGCAGAGCGAGGCGGTACATCGTGTCGGGACCGTTGTGCTCTATGTAGCAACCCTGCAGATGGCGGCGGCCCTTGGCAGCGTCGAACTCATTGCGTCCATGCATCGCCCTGTGGTTGTCCATGAACAGCAGGTCGCCTGGCTCGAGGCGAAACGTCGTCTGGTGTTGTGGGTGGTTGGCCCACTGTGTCAGCCAACGTCGGCCGGCGTACCAGCCGGCGATGTCGGCGCCGGGCCTGGGCAGCGCCACGTCGAGCTTGGTGTTGAACCTGATGGAGCGGTAGCGCCCGGCGTCGTCGTATTCGAGGATGCGGCCGCGGTTGACGACGGTGTCGGTGCCCATGTCATAGCGGAACTCGACGTCGGTCTGCGTCAGAGCGCGGTGCCATGCGGGGTGTTCGGCTTCGAGCGCCAGCGCTGCGGCCAACCCGTCGGTCAGGGTCGATTCGCCGCCGGGTGCCTCGTTGGCGATGCAGTGCAGTAGCTGGATGCCCGGAGGCTCGCGGCGGTATGGCTCATCGGTGTGGGCCAGCAACTCGATGGAGGTGTAGGCCAGATCGGTGGGGTTGGCTTCGGTCCGCACGTCGAACACCCAGCCGAAGTTCTGGCCCGAGATATAGCCGATGCGGTTGGCGACCCTGGCCGCCGTTCCCTCATCGGTGGTGACGTTGCGGAACACCACGTAACCGTGCCGATAGAACGCTTCGAGGAACGCGATCACCGCGTCGACATCTGCCTCGTCGTCGCCCCAGCCGATGCCGGCCCAATCGAAATAGGGGATGGGGTCAAGCGGCTCGCTCCAGGGTTCGGCGGCCGGCGGGTCTTCGGCATCGGCAACCCAGCCCAGGTCGCGGGTGATGGTGGCGATCGACAGGTTGGCGCTGTGGCCGTCGGAGAACTCGACCGTCATCACGTCGCCCGCCAGTGCGCATCCGATCACCCGAGTTGTCGGGTCGATATCGGCGGGCGTGAACAGCCGTTGCCGGTTTGTGCTGTCTATCTGGCCCGGTTCGGTCGTGCGGTCGCGCAGCCACAGCGGGTGGAGCTGGGCCGACATGTCACCCCAACTCAGGCGAATGCCACCATCGGCGGCTGTGGCAGTGACAGAGGTCCGATGCAGCGATAGGTCTTCCGAGGTCTGCAGCTCGTCGGTTGCGGTCATGGGTGACAACTGTGCTGGAACGTCGCGCCTGTCGATACCCGCCAGTTTTGTGGGGCGACCATAAGCTGTAGTTATGGCCAAGGCGAAGGTGGTGCATCGTGCGACAGCTGGTTGAACGTATCGACCGACTTCAGCGCCTTGCCGTGTTCGAGGCGGCCGGTCGTCTGGGCAGCTTCTCGGCTGCGGCCGCCGAGTTGGGTATGACCCAGCCGGCGGTGACCACACAGATACGCGCGCTCGAGGCGCGCCTGGGCGTCGAACTGTTCACCCGCACATCCAACCGCAGCAGCCTCACCGACATAGGCGCCCGGTTCCATGCTCATGTCGCTGCGGGCTTCGACACCGTCGAGGCCGGCTTGGCCGAACTGGCAGACCACGCGGGCACGTTCGTGCTGGCCGCTCACCCCGGCATCGCCCAGCTGTGGCTGGTTCCGAGGCTCGACGGCCTAACCGGGGCGCTGGGTGCGCTCGAGCTGAGGCTGTGGCTGTTCGGGCGCCAGAGCGAACTTGCGGCGGGCGGATTCGACGCGTCGGTTCAGGTGGGCGACGGTCGGTTCGCCGGCCAGAGCAGCCGGCTGTTGTTCGGCGAGTCGGTGGTGCCGGTTGCGTCGCCTGCGTTTGCCGCCGAGTGGGGTCTCGATGCCAACAGCACTGCCGAGCAGGTCTATTCGGCTCCGTTTGTTCACATGGACGACGGCGATCATCCGTGGATGACCTGGGCCGACTGGCTCGCTCACTTCGGGCTGACGCTGCGCCGCGAACCGGGCCGGGTGCTGTTCCAGAACTATCCGATGGTGCTGCAACAGGCGCTGGCCGGTAGGGGTGTGGCGCTGGGTTGGCGTCATCTGATCGACGATCTGGTGGCTGGCGATGCTCTCACCGTCGTTGGTCCAGAGGTCCAGTCGACGCGGGGCTATTACGTCACCTGGCCCCTGGGCGAGCCCTCGGCCGCGGTGGCTGCGCTGATCGGCTGGCTCGAGCAGCAGGTCGGGTGAGCCGATTCGGTCAGCCAGATTCACGCAACGCTGCACTGGCCTCGCCGGCCGCGGCCGTGGACCGGCTTCTGGCCACTGTGCGCCCCGACGCGTTGGCACCTACTGTTTGCACAGCCGAAACAGGGGGAACCAGATGAGAGCAGCAGTACTTCACCAGATTCCTGGCGATCTACAAATCGACGACATCAGGGTCGACAAGCCCGCGGCGAACGAGGTGCTCATCCAGACCACCCACGCGGGCCTGTGTCACAGCGACCTGCACTTCATGGACGGTCTGTGGCAGACCGGCCTGCCGTGTGTGATGGGTCACGAGTCGGCGGGCGTCGTGCAGGCCGTCGGCAGCGACGTCACCTACGTGAAACCCGGCGATCACGTCATCAGCTGCCTGTCGGTCTTCTGCGGTCACTGCAACCACTGCCTCACCGGTCACCCGAACCGGTGCTCGAACAACGCCGCAACCGCTCGACCGGCCGATGGCGGCTCGCGCCTGCAGACCCCAGACGGCCAGGCCGTGGCCCAGTTCGCCCGGCTGGGTGGCTTCGCCGAGGAGATGCTGGTCCACCAGAACGCAATCGTGAAGATCCGCGACGACATGCCCCTCGACCGGGCCGCCCTGATCGGATGTGGTGTCACGACCGGCGTTGGCGCCGTGTTCAAGACCGCCAAGATCGAACCGGGCTCTGTCTGCGCGGTGATCGGTGCGGGCGGCATCGGCCTGTCGGCGATCCAGGGCTGTCGCATCGCCGGCGCCGGGCGCACCATCGCTATCGACATCTCCGATGCCAAGCTCGAGGTCGCCCGCCAGATGGGCGCAACCGACACCATCAACGCCACCGAGGTCGACCCGGTAGAAGCGGTGAGGGAGATGACCGGAGGCGGCGTCGACTATTCCTTCGAGGCCATCGGGCGCAAGGAGACCTACGAGCAGGCCTGGAAGATGACCGGCATCGGGGGCACCGCGGTGGGCATAGGGATGATGCCCTTCGGCGAAAAGATCGAGATCACCGGCTACGAGATCTTCATGATGGAGAAGACGTTGAAGGGCTCGATGATGGGCTCCAACGCGTTCAGGGTCGACATGCCCAAGTACGTCGACATGTACCTCGACGGCAGGCTGATGCTCGACGAGATGATCTCGGGCGTCATCTCGCTCGACGACATCAACGAGGGCTACGAGTGGCTTCGCAAGGGTGAGGCCACACGCACGGTCATCGACTTCAGCCGCTGAGAGGCTCGAGCCGCCACCGGCTCGGCCCGCGCACCCGCTGTTGACTTCGGACGTGAACCAAGTCACATTCGATACATGACCGAAGTGCCTGACAGCGGCGAGCCCCGCCTCAGGCTCCAGATTCCCGAACCGGCGCGAGGCGACCATCCGGCCGACCGGGTGCAATACATCAGCAAGGCGGGCGAGATGCGCAAGCCCGCGCTCGACGAGAAGGTCGAGCGTGTTGCCCTGATGCGCAAGCAACTGGTGCGCGTGATCGCAGCCGACGGCGAGGCGGTTGGCGAGTGGGCGCCTGACCTGACCGTCGAGGCCAAAGTCCGCGGCCTTCGTGACATGGTCTTGTTGCGAACCTTCGACGCCCGCATGCTCAGGTCGCACCGCCAAGGGAAGATCTCGTTCTACATGCGCTCGCTTGGCGAAGAGGCCATAGCGTGCGCCCAGCAGCGGGCGCTGCGTCCGGGCGACATGCACTTTCCGACCTACCGCCAGGCGGGCTTGCTGATTGCGGCGGGCTACCCGCTGGTGACGATGATGAACCAGATCCTGTCCAACACCGAGGATCCGCTGAAGGGCAGGCAGCTGCCGATCCTGTACTCGGCCAAGGAATATGGCTTCTTCTCGATCTCGGGCAACCTCGCCACCCAATACATTCAGGCCGTGGGCTGGGCGATGGCGTCGGCCATGCGTGGCGGAACCGAGATCGCTTCGGCGTGGATCGGCGAGGGTGCCACCGCCGAGTCCGACTTCCATGCCGGGTTGGTGTACGCCTCGACCTACCGGGCGCCGGTGATCTTGAACATCGTCAACAACCAGTGGGCCATCTCGACGCCCGAGGATTTCGCCCGCGGATCGTCCGCCACGTTCGCCGACCGAGGTTATGGCTTCAGCATCCCGGCCATCCGGGTCGACGGCAACGACTATCTGGCCGTGTACGCCGCTTCTCAGTGGGCGGCCCAGCGGGCCAGGACAAACCTGGGGCCCACGCTCATCGAGTGGATCACCCTGCGGCGAGGCGCACACTCGACCTCAGACGACCCAACCGTGTATGTGCCCGCCGACGAGGGCGACAAGTTTCCGCTGGGCGACCCAGTCGATCGGCTCAAGCGCCACTTGATCTGGCTTGGCGAATGGGACGAATCCCGTCACGCCGATCTCGAGGCCGAGGTTGCTGGCGAGGTCGAGGCCGCGTTCGTCGAGGCCGATTCGCACGGCTCGGTCAAAGACGGGCACATCAGCGACCCCCGCACCATGTTCGACGACGTCTATCACGAGCTGCCGCGTCATCTGATCGAGCAGCGCGATCAGATCGGGGGCTGACATGTCGTCGGTTGGAGCTTCTCGTTCGATGACCATGATCGAGGCCATCCGCGATGCCCACGTGGTGGCCATGGAGCGCGATGACCGGGTGGTCGTGTTCGGTGAGGACGTCGGGTACTTCGGTGGCGTGTTTCGCTGCACCCAGGGTTTGCAGCAGCGGTTTGGCAGCCACCGGTGTTTCGATGCCCCCATCAACGAGTCGGGCATTGTCGGCGCGGCCATCGGTATGGCCGCCTATGGCTTGCGCCCCTGTGTCGAGATCCAGTTCGCCGACTACATGTACCCGGCCTACGACCAGATCGTGTCCGAGGCCGCCCGGCTGAGGCACCGGTCGGCGGGCGACTTCTCGGCCCCGCTGGTGGTTCGTATGCCCACAGGCGGCGGCATCTTCGGAGGCCAGACCCATTCGCAGAGCCCCGAGGCGTTGTTCACCCATGTCGCTGGTCTGACCACCGTGGTGGTGTCGAACCCCTACGACGCCAAGGGACTGCTGCTTGCGGCCATCGAAGACGAAGACCCGGTGATGTTCCTCGAGCCCAAGCGGCTCTACAACGGTCCCTTCGACGGTCACCACGACCGGCCGATCGTGGCGTGGTCCAAGCATCCACTTGGCGAGGTACCCGAGGGTTACTACACCGTCGAGTTGGGAAAGGCGCGGGTGCATCGCCGGGGCGACGCGCTGACCGTGCTGACCTATGGCACACATGTTCACGTGGCCGAAGCTGCTGCGGCCGAATACGAGATCGATGCGGAGATAATCGATCTGCGCACCTTGGTGCCGCTGGATCTCGACACCATCGTCGAGTCGGTTTCCAAGACCGGTCGATGTGTGATAGTTCACGAGGCCACGCGCACCTCGGGTTTCGGCGCCGAACTCAGTGCCACGGTGCAGGAGCGATGCTTCTATCACCTGGAGGCGCCCATAGAGAGGGTCTGCGGATGGGACACGCCCTATCCACACGCCCACGAATGGTTCTATTTCCCTGGCCCCAAGCGTGTTGGCGAGGCCATGCTTCGCGCCCTTCGCTCATAAAGGTGGTGTGCCGGTGAGCGTGTTCCAGATGAGGCTGCCCGACGTGGGCGAGGGAGTTGCCGAGGCCGAGCTGATCGAGTGGCTGGTGGCCGTCGGCGACGAGGTGACGACCGAATCGGCACTGGCAGAGGTGCTCACCGACAAGGCCAATGTCGAGGTCAGTTCACCTGTGGCCGGCAGGGTGGCGGCCCTTCATGGGCAGCCTGGCGACATCCTGGCCGTCGGCGGACCACTGATCGACATCGAGACCGAGGGTGGTGGTTCTGGTTCCGACTCTGCAGATTTGCCGCGTTCGGTGGTCGAGCCTGAATCTCGAGTTGAGGTTGAGACAGCCGCAGCCTCGCCTGCCGCGGTCGCTACACCGCTCGACGAGGGCATCGACACGGCCCGTACGGCACGAGTTCTTGCAGCACCCGCAGTGCGAGCGCGCCAAGGACCTGGGCATCGAGCTTGGTGAGGTGAATGGCACCGGGCCGGCTGGCCGGGTCACCCACGACGATCTCGATATGCGCCGGGGGCTCTGCTGTCCACAGTGTTGGCGGCTCCGAGGTGGTTGCCGTGCGCGGCGTCAGGCGCCAGATAGCCAAGCGGATGGCCCAGACGTGGTCGGACGTTCCACACATCACCTATGTCGAATCGGTTGACGTTTCCGAACTCGAGCGCACCAGGGCCGAGCTGAATCGTTCGATCGACGACGCATCGTCGCGGATGACGCTGCTGCCTTTCATCGCCAGGGCCATCGTGGTGGCCTTGCGCGACCAGCCCCAGCTGAATGCTCACTATGACCACGAGGCCGAGACACTGACCGTTTTCGGGTCGGTCGACATCGGCATAGCCACCCAGACCGACGATGGGCTTCGGGTGGCGGTTGCCAGGCATTGCGAAACGCTGGGGCTGCGAGCACTGGCCGACGAGATCGCCGCGGTCGCGGGTGCGGCCCGCGACGGCTCGGCGACCCGCGATCAGCTGACGGGTTCCACCATCACCATCACATCGCTGGGTGCGATGGGTGGGGTTGTTACAACACCGATCATCAATGCGCCCGAGGTGGCCATCATCGGCGTCAACAAGATCGAGGTGCGGCCCGTATGGGTCGACGACGCGTTTGTGCCGCGAAAGATGATGAACCTCTCGTCGAGCTTCGATCACCGCATGGTCGATGGCTGGGACGCCGCTGTGTTCATACAGCGGATCAAGTCGCTTCTGGAGACTCCGGCGTTGTTGTTCGTCGACTGAGGCGCTTGTTCTGTCTGGTGTGTGGCCCATGACCAGCCGGGTGTTCTTGGCGTGTAAGCGGTCGTGGTGGTGTGGGCACAACAGGGCGAGGTTGTCGAGGTCGGTCGTTCCGCCGTGTTCGCGATGCTGCAGATGGTGGGCCTCACATCCCCGCCTGCTTCTGCGTTGACGGGCCAGGCGTTCTTCGGGGTTTTCGCGGGTTTGTTCGCGTTCTGCTTCACGAACCGCCGCTTTGGTTTCGTCCGCCGACTGACCTTTCGCTTCTGCCAAGAGTCGGGACCTGACTTCTTCGGGCAGATCAGATTGCGTCAGGTAGTCGGCCTGCTCGGAGTTGATGTCCCCACCCTCCAATGCCTCGGCGACATCGGGATTGGCTGTCAGCCGCCGTGACCTGGCCTCGCCCTCGCGTTGGGCCTTACGCGACGGCGCAGGCGGCCCAGGAACCGGCTTGGTTCCACCCTCCGACTGCTTGCCCTTGCGGTTGGCAGCACGTTGACGGGCCTTGGTCAGGGCGTTCAGCAAACGGGCTTCGTGGCCGTCCAAACGGGCGCGCACACGGCGAATGCCGCCGAGCTCAGCTTCGAGCCCGGCGACATCCATCACCTCTAGTTGATCGGCGCCGCTGAGCACCACCAGCACCTCTGTCACGCCTCAAACCCTAAACAGGGGGTGGGACAGTGAATCCAACCTGGCCGCAACAAAGGGCCCACCCACCAAGTTGCCGCAAAGATGCGGGCAGAGGTGCGTGCCATCACCCGAGCGGCATCACACGTCCGAGCGAGCGAACCGGGCCACGCCCGCACCCACCAGCACAGCGAGCCACAAGGCTACGGTGACCGCCGCGGCCCCGAGCCCCAGCTGGGCCGACCCGGGCAACGGGTCTGCAACAGCCGAACCCAACCCCTCGATCTCGGTGGACACGACGGCCATCGCCGACCCGAGGGTGTACTTGCCGAACCTGGGTATCGCCGACAGCAGCGGATCGAGGATCAGCAACGTGCCGGTCGTGGCGACCATCGCGAACGCATCAGACCTGGTCAGCGCCGACAGCGCGAACGACATTGCCGCAGCGACCAGGGCCATCACGCCGGCAGCCAGCAGGTCTTGCCATATGAACTCGACGCCGACGTCGTTCATCTGGCCGACCAGCCACGCTGCCGACCAGCCGACCAGCGCAACTGTTGTCAGTGCGCTGCAAAGCACCGCGAAGCCGACGGCCGCCTTCGACCACAGGTTTCGCATGCGGCGAGGTTCGGCGGTGAGCATCCGCTTGACCGTGTCTTGCCGGTACTCGGTGCCGAGCACCCAGCCTCCGAACACCACCGCTAACAGAACGGCAAAGACCGAATAGGTCAGTTGGAATGCCTGCACATAGACATCGGTTGCCGACGGTGTGTAGAACACGAGCACCAACGAAGGTGCCAGGGACGCGGCCAGCATCGCGCCGAACACCGCGTAGGGCGTGCGCTGGGTCTTGATCTTGTAGAACTCGGCGGCGATCACTTTTGTGCTCCTTGTGTCATGGCGAGGAAGGCTTCCTCTAGCGAAACGGTGTTGTGGACTATCTGGTCTGCGTAGACGCCGACCTCAGCGAGCAAGCGGTTGAGGTCGCGGCCGCGCCATCCGTCTGCCAGCGTCACGCTCAGCTGGTCGACCGACTCGGTGGTCGCGGCCACGCCGTGTGCCGACAGCGCGGCGATGGCGGACGAGAGCTCATTGGGGGCCAGCCGAATCTGGAACGAAGCCGACGTCTGCGACCCGATGATCTCGTCGGTCGTGCCGCAGGCGATGAGGCGGCCACGATCCAAGACCACCAGGCTGTCGGCTGCCTTCTGCACCTCGTTCAGCTGGTGGGACGACACCAGCACGGTGGTACCCATTTCGGGCAGGCGCCTCAGCAGGCGTCTGATCTCGACGATTCCGGCGGGATCCAGGCCATTGGCCGGCTCGTCCAGGATGATCAGTTCTGGCTTGCCCACCATCGCCACGGCTATTCCCAGCCGCTGCTTCATTCCCAACGAGTACGAGCGGGCGCGATCGTCGGCTCGATCGGCAAGGTCGACCAGCTCGAGCAGCTCGTCGACCAGCGACGGCGTCGCCTCGACACCAAGCGCCTTGGCCTGAAGCTGCAGGTTCTGGCGGGCCGACAGGTTGCGGTACAGCGCCGGCGACTCGATGAGGCTGCCGACCCTGCGCAGCGCGTGGCCGAAGGCCGGCTCGTCGCTCGACACGCCGAGCAGCTCGGCCCGTCCGGAGGTGGGCTTGACCAGGCCGACGATCATCTTCATCGCAGTGGTCTTTCCCGCGCCGTTCGGGCCGAGAAGTCCGATGACCTGGCCGGTCGGCACTTCGAAAGACAGCGAATCGACCGCCACGTGATCGTCGTATCTCTTCGTGAGCGATTCGACCCTGACGACCGGCAGGGTCGCTGCGTTGGGTTTGGTGTGTGACTTCATGCCCAAACCCTGTTCGACCGAGGCGGCGGCCGCATCGGCACTGAGGCTGATCTGAGCCCGGCCGATAGGCCGGTTGGCAACTCGTACTTTCGGCCGATACGAACAGCGCTCCCGCTTTCGTACTCTTGGGATGTGATCGTCGACTACCTACACGAGGCGTTGGTCGAGCCTCGCGTCGCCGAACAACCGACCTGGCGGCGGCGGTCGTGGGCCTTCGTCGCCCTGATAGCGGCCTTCGGGGTGGCCTCGTACCTGCCCGAGCGTCCGGGCTCGCCCTGGTTGTTCGTGGCTATTGCACTGGCGACGGCCGCAGCGCTGCGGTTTCGTTTCGTCCAGCCGGTTGCCACCGTGGCCTTCGTGTTCGGAGCTCCGGTCGTGGTTTCGTTTGTCGCCGAGCTGGCCGGGCGCGATGTCGCGATCGTCGAGGCGACCTCGTTCGCCGCCATCGTTGCCGCTTGGGCACTGTGCAGATGGGCCTCGGGCCGCGAGGTGTTGGTGGGCATCGCCCTGGTGGTCGCCGCGTCGTTCACGTCCGAGGTCGCCTTCACCAGCCGCGGGCGGCCGTTGGTCGCGCTCGGTTCGCTGGTGCCGTGGCTGCTGCTCGCAGCAGCAGCGCTGGTGGTGAGGTATCGCTCGTCGCTCAGGCGCCGGGCGGTGGACGACGCCAGATCGACCGAGCGCGAGATGCTGGCCCGCGAACTGCACGACACCGTCGCCCATCACGTTTCGGCCATCGCGATACAGGCCCAGGCCGGCCAACTGATGGTCGACACCGACCCAGCCGCAGCTCTGGAGACCTTGAAGACAATCGAGCGCTCGGCCAGCGAAACCCTCGCCGAGATGAGGCGTATGGTCGGGGCTCTGCGCGAAACCGGGTTGGCGCCGCAAGCAACAATGGCTGACGTGGAAAGCCTGGCAGACCCTCTGGCGCGACCGCGGGTCGAGGTCGACACCGCCGGCCTGGGAGAAACGAGAGACCGCCTGAGCACCGCCGTACAGGCATCCGTCTATCGCATAGCCCAAGAAGCGGTCACCAACGCCAGGCGCCATGCGCGCAATGCAACCCGGGTGTCTGTGTCGATCGGAGCCGACACCAACTGGTTGACGATGCGCGTCTGCGACGACGGCGACAGACCATCGGGCTCATCCGGTGCGGCCGGTTCGGGTGGGTTCGGTCTGGTCGGAATGGCCGAACGTACCGAGTTGTTGGGCGGCACGTTCGCGGCCGGGCCCGCCCCAGGGCGAGGTTGGGTGGTCGACGTGCGGCTGCCTCTGGGCAGGGCGTGACCTGTTGACGACGAACGATCGAGGAGATCCGATGCTGCGTGTGCTGGTGGCCGACGACCAGGAACTCATACGCACAGGATTCAGGTTGATCCTCCAAGCCAAGGGCTATGAGGTGGTTGGAGAGGCGGCCAACGGACGCCAGGCGATCGAAGCAGCGCGGCGGCTGAGACCAGACGTGTGCCTGTTCGACATCCGAATGCCAGAGATGGACGGCATCGAGGCCACCAAGGTCCTGGCCGGCCCAGACGTCGAAGACCCGATGCCCATCGTCATCATCACCACCTTCGATCTCGACGAGTACGTCCACGGCGCCCTGAAAGCCGGTGCTCGTGGGTTCCTCCTCAAAGATGCCGGTCCGGACCTGCTGGTTCAGGCGATCGAGGCCGCGGCCCACGGCGACGCCCTGATCGCGCCGAGCATCACGGCTCGCCTGCTGGGCCATTTCTCTGCCATCCAAGAGCCGTCTTCGGTCCCCCAGCCCATCGAGGCGCTTACCGACCGAGAAGAACAGGTGCTGTTGACCGTGGCCAGGGGTCGCACCAACAACGAGATCGCCGAGGAGCTGTTCATCAGCCTCAGCACCGTCAAGAGCCACCTGGCGAGCCTGATGAACAAGCTGCAGGTGCGCAACCGTGTCGAGATGGCGATGTGGGCGTACGAAACGGGCCGGGTGGGCGCCAACGGCAACAGCGGGTGAATGCTTGCAGGCAGCTGCGTTTGGAATCTCGGGACCGGGGTAGGTGTTGACACTGCCGAGCGAGTTCTTCTGGAGGAACTGATGCGAATCGGGATGATCGGTCTGGGACGGATGGGCGCCGGGATGACAGAGCGCTTGCGCAGAGACGGCCATGAAGTGGTGGGCTACGACCGAGACCCCGACAAGCGAGACGTGGCCAGCATCGACGAGCTGGTCGAGTCGCTCGAATCGCCAAGGGTGGTGTGGGTGATGGTTCCGGCGGGAGAGCCGACGCAGTTGGTGGTGGACGAACTGGTGCAGTTGCTCGACCAAGGCGACATCATCGTCGAGGGCGGCAACTCGAATGTTCACGACACCATGCGTCGCGCCGCACACGCCGACGAGGCCGGCATCGGGTTCGTAGATGCCGGTGTCAGTGGGGGAGTGTGGGGCCTGCAAGAGGGCTTCTGCCTGATGGTGGGCGGCGACCCTCAGCACTACCAGCACATCGAGCCGGTGCTGCGCAGCCTGGCACCACCAGACGGTCTGGCCCACGTTGGCCCCAGCGGTGCCGGCCACTTCACCAAGATGGTTCACAACGCCATCGAGTACGGCATGATGCAGGCGTTTGCCGAGGGCTACGAGTTGCTCGGCGCATCCGAGCTAGACATCGACATCAAGGCTGCAACGTCGGCCTGGCGAAACGGCAGCGTCATTCGGTCGTGGCTGCTCGATCTGCTGGTGAATGCGCTCGACGAAGACCCGGGCCTGCAGTCGATCCGCGGTTACGCCGACGACAGCGGCGAAGGCCGCTGGGCGGTCGAGGAGGCGGTGCGGCTGGCCGTGCCCGCGCCGGTCACCTCAGCTGCACTGTTCGCGCGCTTCGGCTCGCGCCAAGACGACAGCCCGGCGATGAAGGTCATAGCCGCACTCAGAAACCAGTTCGGTGGCCATGCTGTGAAGTCGGCAGAGGGCTGACATGGCCACGACGACCTATCCGAGGTCTCAGGCCCTGGTGCTGTTCGGCGCATCGGGCGACCTGGCCAAGAAGAAGTTGCTGCCGTCGCTGTACCGCCTCGAGTTGCGTGAGCATCTGTGCAGCACCGTCGTGGGTGTCGGGCGATCGCCCTGGGGCGCGGCCGAGTTCGCGGAGTTTGCCACCGAGGCCATCCGGGCGACCGAGGGCGACGTCGACCAACAGGTCCTCGACCGCCTCACGGCCAGGCTGACGTTCGTCGAGGGCGACTACACCGACCGATCGCTGTACTCGAAGATCGCCCAAGCCGTCGGCGATGCAGAGGCGCCGCTTTCGTATCTGGCGATACCCCCGTTTCTGTTCGACGACGTGATCGAGGGTTTGGCCAGTGCAGGTCTGAACCAGAACGGGGCCCGGGTAGTTGTCGAAAAGCCGTTCGGCCGGGACCTGGCGTCGGCCCGCGAGCTGAACCAGACGCTGCTGAACGCCTTCCCCGAGGCTCGGGTGTTTCGCATCGACCACTTCCTCGGAAAGCAGCCGATTCAGAACCTGCTGGCGTTTCGTTTCGCCAACTCGATGTTCGAGCCGATCTGGAACCGGCGTTACGTCCAGTCCGTGCAGATCTCGATGCTGGAGGACTTCGACGTAGAAGGTCGAGGCGGCTTTTACGACGACGTCGGCGCCCTGCGAGATGTGGTGCAGAACCATCTGCTCGAGATGGTTTCGCTGATGGCGATGGAACCGCCCGTCGCGGCCACCGAAGAGGCGCTGCGCGACGAGAAGGTGAAGGTGTTGGCCGCCACCAAGGCGATCCATCCGGCCACTGTCATTCGAGGACAATACGAGGGCTACCGCGACGAGGACGGCGTCGACCCCGACAGCAACACCGAGACCTACGTCGAGCTGACCCTGGAGATCGACAACTGGCGCTGGGCCGGGGTGCCCTGGAGGTTGCGCGCCGGAAAGGCGATGGCAACGACCGTCACCGAGGCGATCGTCGAGTTTCAGCAGCCGCCGATGGCGCTGTTCCACGGCGTCGGCGGCAGCAGACCTCACCCCAATCACCTGCGATTCCGCATGAAGCCAGACGACGAGATCTCGCTGCACATCCAGGCCAAGGAGCCCAACAACGACGAGGTGGCACCTGTCGAGTTGTCGGTGTCATCGTCTGAGATCCTGGGCGACGCCCCCGAGGCATACGAGCAACTGCTCGACGACGCCATGTCGGGCGACACCCGCCGGTTCGGCAGGGCCGACGGCGTGGATCACCAGTGGCGCGTGGTCGAGCCCATCCTCGAGCCATCCGAGCCGCCATACATCTACCGGCGCGGAACCTTCGGGCCACGGGTCGACCGCGACTTCGAGTGGCACCAGCCGTGAAAGGAGCCACGGTTCTGGCCGCCGCAGATGCGAATGACGCATCGGGGCTGGCCGCCGACCTTCTGGCCGCGCGCATCAGGGCGGCACTGGCAGGCCGCGGCGAGGCCGTCATGGCGTTGTCGGGCGGTTCGACGCCCTGGCCTGCATATCAGCGGCTGGCCGTAGCGGCCGACATCGACTGGGCTCGGGTGACGATTCTCCAAGTCGACGAGCGTGAGGTTCCGCCCGACCACCCCGACAGCAACCTCGGGGGCCTTATCGACGCATTGGGGAGGCGGGCTTCGGCCCAGATCGTTCCTCTTGCCGGCAGTGTTGAGGCGGCCAGCGCCGCCTACGGTCGAATAGTGCGCGAGCGCGGCGGCATCGACGTGGCCCTGCTGGGTGTCGGCGATGACGGGCACACCGCCTCGCTGGTTCCGGGCGACCCTGCGCTCGATAGCCGAGACGTGGTCGCCAGAACCCTGCCCTACCGCGGCCACACCAGGCTGACCCTCACCTTCACCAGCCTCGACCTTTGCGCCGTCAGGATTGTTCTGGCTCACGGCCCGACCAAGCGCAAAGCATTGCACAGTGCGTTGGCGGGAGAGGGTCCGGCGGGTCGGCTTCGTGGTGCGGCCACATGGTTGGTCACGACCACAGAATCCATCGGCCCACGCAACTGACTTATCGCGCCAGGGCTTGCCACGCAGGGTGGTCGACTATAGGTTTCGCAGCGTCACGTCGCGTTTCCAGTAGCGAAGAGGAAATTGGATGAGGTTCGTACCGAGAAGGGCGACGGTTGCCGTTCTGGCGGTTGTGGTGCTCTCGACGTTGTTGGCAGCGGTCGGAGCAACTGAGGCCGGAGCCTCGAGTGAGCCGGCGGCTCCCGATCGGTGTTGGGCCGAGGTCGGCGAATACAACGGCAACAGGGTCATATGGGTGCACTGGAGCCAGGTCGATGGCGCCTATGCCCATGCGATCAAGCTCGACGGTGTTTGGCTGACACGAACCAGCCAGAACCCAGCTGGTGAGGTCGTGTTCTCCTTCCCTCACCGAGGTGCCCCCGAGTCTGGGGCGCTGCAGTATTCGGTGCGGGCAATCACGGCCGAAGGCAAGTCGGGCTACACCGACTGTGCGCCTCTGGATCTCGATGAGCGCAATGAAGGCCCGCTGCCGCCCGCCGCGTGCGAGGCGGTTGTTTCGGTTGCCGCCGACGGCTCACGCTCGGCGAAGGTCACGTGGTCAGAGGTCGACGGTGCATGGGTCTATGCGATCAAACGTGATGGGGTCTGGCTGGATCGGGTAGCGGCGGCCGCATACTCCGACGCCGACATTCCGGCTTCGTCGGACACCCAGTATTCGGTCCGAGCCGTCACCGCGGTTGGCAAGACAGCGTATGTCGATTGCACGATCGCTCCCGACGATCCGCCGGTCGACCCGGCGCCCGACGGGCCCATCGAGTGCATCGCCGCTCGCTCCGCGGACGGCACTGTGCGACTGGCATGGCAAGGCGGTCGCGGCACCTACGCGATCGAGCGCAACGGCGCGTGGCTGACCCGTGTTGAGGTGACCGGCGGGAACTGGCTCGACGAGTCGGCGCCGGCAGGCACCGTTGAGTACGGCGTTCGATCCATCGCCGAGGACGGCCAGCGATCCGCGTACACACCGTGCCATCCGGCTACGCCCGAGTTCCCAGAGGTCGTGCCCGCCAGGTTCGGGTGTCCTATCGACTACCCGGGCTTCGGTGGCGGATTCCCCTATGTCGACTACGTGCTCGGCGAGCAATTCAGCTTCTACGAGATCCGCTACGACGGCGAGCTGTTGGCGTTCGATCTCTTCTGGCACAACCCCGAGAACCCATTCGGCCAGCCGCTTCTGGGTGGCCCGCGCAACGGAACCGTCCAAGTCGAGGTTCGCGGATGGGGTGACGGTGTCGTGTCGCCGTGGATCGATTGCGGCAGTGCCTTCTTCGAAGAAGAGCCACCTCCGGCGTCGTGCACCGTCTCGCCCCTCGCCGGTGGCGGCGTCTCGGTCGAGTGGGAACCGGCAGAGTTTCTGATCGCCCCATTCGAAGCGCGGCCGTCGTATTACCAGGTTCGTGAAGACGGCAAGTGGCGCACCAGGGTCAATGCCGAGACCTTCGCCTGGGTCGACTATTCGCCGACGGACACCTACACCCTCGAGGCCGTCTACATCTACGACGGCGATCTGGTCGAGTACAAGTCGCTTCAGCGAGAGTGCACCATCGGCTGATCCCCGCACCCACCCTAATGGGGGTGCTGGGTTCGTGAGATCCTGGCACCGAGCTGCTGGCCGGTGAGCACTGTTGCACCCTGGAGCCTTTTGGATTCCTAGGCCTAGATCGTGCCCCGGTTGGCTGGTTCGGGCTGCCCATTCAAGCGCTCATGGGGTGTCGTGCCGTCGAGCACTGATCCATTAGGTCGCCGCAGGGTGCGCCCGCTGCTCAACCCACCGATCAGATCTGAAGGAGCAACCGATGGCCTTGGTGTTCGTGGGCGATGATTGGGCCGAGGCTCATCATGACGTCCATGTGATGAACGAAGCGGGCGAACGGCTTGCGGCGAGACGACTACCCGAGGGCCTCGAGGGGATCGCCGGGTTCCACGCGATGGTCGCCGATCACGTCGACGATCCGTCCCAGGTGGTGGTTGGGATCGAGACCGAACGTGGTCTGTGGGTCCAAGCTCTGGTCGGAGCGGGCTATGAGGTGTACGCGATCAATCCGATGTCGGTGTCTCGCTATCGGGACCGCCACAGCGTGGCCGGCGCCAAGTCCGATGCCGGCGACGCGAAAGTGGGCTCTGCGCGTGGACGTGGGATGAGGTCGGCCGCGGGTTGTTGAAATGGGTCGAGGCCCCCGCTGGAATCGGTGATTGCTGAAGTCACCATCCCAAGGAGGCCTCGATGGCTCTCGATGTTATGCGGGTGCGTTTGCATCTGCGTCTTGTCCGTGTGTTGACGGTGTTGATCGATGAGATCGATCGTCTCGAGGTTGCCGTGTCCTCGACGAGGTCGTGGTCTCGTTGTCCTTGGTGCGGGTTCAAGTGTCGCCGCGTGCATGACCGCCGTCCCAAACGGGTTCGTGATCTGCCCGTGTCGGGTCGGCTGGTGACGCTGGTGTGGCAAAGACGCCGGTTCGCTTGCGGCAACTGTGGTGAGCGTCATCTCGAGACCCACCCCGAGTTCGAAGGCAAGCTCACGCGGCGTCTGGCCCGCCAGCTCGTCGCGGATGCCCGGGTGATGACGATCCGCTCTGTTGCCCGCCGGCACCGGTTGTCGTGGTGGCTGATCATGGGACTCGTCAACGACTGGGCCACCCTCGTTGGCGCTCACCGACGCTCGCAGCGCTGCCGGGTGCTGCTGGTGGACGAGACATCGATGCGTCGCCGCCACCGCTACGTCACCGTCCTGCAGAACGGCGAAACCGGCGAAGTGCTCGCCATGATCGCTCACCGCGACGCGGCTGCGCTCAACGGGTTCCTCGCCGGCCAGGGACACCGGTGGTGTCGTGGCGTGCGCATCGTCGTCTCCGACGGCTCCAAGTCCTACAAGACTGCGATCGACGCTCGGCTCGGGCACGCCACCCACGTCCTGGACCGCTTCCACGTCATCAGATGGTTCTCCACCGGGCTCACCCTCCTACGTCGAGACGTGCAACGCCGCGAACCGGTCGGCGTCGCCCGCCCGGCGTTCGAACCTGACGTGTTCCGAGCCCGGTTCGCTCTCCTACGCAAGGCCGACCTCGATGTCGAACTCGACCCGAAACTGGCCGCCCTGTTCGACACCCACCCCCGCCTCGCTCTCGGCTGGCGGGCCCTTCAAGAGCTCTACGGCATCTACCAGGCCGACGACATGGCAGCGGCCGAAGCAGCGATCAACCGGTTCGCCGACCTCTACGACACCCGCCAAATCCCCGAGTTCGACAACGTGGTCGACACGATCCTGGCCTGGTCCGACCAGATCCTCGCGTTCCACACATGCGGACGGATCTCCAACGGACGACTCGAAGGCACCAACAACAAACTCCAAACACTCCGACGAACCGCCTACGGGTTCGTCAACCGCGCCAACTACGAAGCCAGAGGCATCCTCGCATGCCCACCACTACCATCACCCCCACCGAAACCAGCAGCCCTCACCCCATGAAACCGCGCAGTCTCCGAAAGTGTTGGCCGATCTGGTCCGCACTGACCGCCACAACCATCGCCAGATCGCCGGCGACAGCGCCGAAGCGGCCGGGATCAAGGTGCTGGCCCGAGCCCATCAGAATCTGATCTGGGACCGAACCCGGCACACCAACCGGCTACGCAACGACCTACGCGAGTACTTCCCGGCTGCGCTCGACGCGTTCGACGATCTCGCCCACCCCGACGCACTCTCGGTCCTGGCCAAGGCCCCCAACCCTGCCGATGCCGCCCGGCTCAGCGTGGCCCAGATCCGCTCCGCGCTCAAGCGGGGCGGCCGCCGCCGCAACCTCGATACCCGAGCCGCCCAGATCCAGGTCGCACTGCGAACACCCCAGCTTGATGCACGCGACGCCATTGTCGCCGCGTTCGCCGCCACCACCCGAGCACTGGTCGAAGTGATCGCCGGCATCAACAACGCCATCGCCGAGCTCGAGACCGAACTGGCCTCATCTTTTGACCAGCACCCGGACGCCGACATCTACCTCTCCCTGCCAGGACTCGGTGTCATCCTCGGCGCCCGGGTACTCGCAGAATTCGGGGACGACCCCGAACGCTACGCCGATGCTAAAGCACGCCGGAACTACGCCGGCACCTCACCACTGACCATCGCCTCCGGCAAGAAACGGGCCGTGCTCGCCCGTCACGTCCGCAACCGACGGCTCTATGACGCCATCGACCAATGGGCCTTCTGCAGCATCACCGCCAGCCCAGCCTGCCGCACCTTCTATGACCAACGACGAACCGCCGGCGACCTCCACCACCAAGCCCTACGAGCCCTCGGCAACCGACTCGTCGCCTACCTCCACGGCTGCCTACGAACCCGCACCCACTACAACGAACACACCGCCTGGGCCCACCGCCAACCCATCGACCCACCCCTCGCCGCTTGACAAGCTACGCCCCTGGGGTGTCTAGGTGGGTTGGGTGAACACGATCAGCGACGGCAGATCGATGACGGCTTGGGGAACGGCGCCGAGGCCGGCGTTGTCGTGCAACGTGAGCCAGGTGGCGAGCGTCAGATTCGACAACGACACCGGGACCGCACCGGTGAAGGTGTTGTCGTGCAAGGCCAGGCCCTGCAGGTTGATCAGCAAGCCCAGCTCGGTCGGCAGCGCCCCGCTCAGCTGATTCGAGTGAAGGTCGAGCCAGGTGAGCGTTGTGGCCGAGCCGAGGTTGGTGGGGATCGGGCCGGTGAGGCCGTTGTTGGCCAGCAACAGCTTGTCGATCGCCGGCAGGTTGCCCAACTCGGTGGGTATCGATCCTGTCAGAGCGTTGTTCTGCAGGCCCAGGCGGGTGAGGGTCGGTATCGAACCCCAGGTCGTGGGGATCGAACCGGTGAACCCGTTGTTGGCCAGGTCCAGGATCTGCAGCGAGGTCGAAGACCCCATGTCGACCGGTAGCGAGCCGCTGAGGCGGTTGGTCTCTAGGTCGAAACGGACCAGACCCGCGAGCGAGCCGAAGCCGGCCGGAACGGTGCCGGTGAACTCGTTGTCGTTCAGGCGCAATGTCGTCAGCGGCGCTGCGCTGGCGGTCCAGGCTGGGAACGAGCCCGTGAGCGAGTTGGCAGACAGGTCGAGCACCTGAAGATTGGTCAGGTTCGACAGGGTCGCGGGCAGGGTGCCTGTCAGCGAGTTGCTGGGCAGCGACAGTTCGGTGACGGTGCCGCCCGAGACGGTCACTCCATGCCAGTTGTCCGCCGACGCGTCGGCGAGCCATCCCGTGGCGGTCGACCAGTTGGCGCCGTTGGTGTCGTTGAAGAGGTCTTCCAGTGCCTGGCACTCGGCCAGCGGGATGTCGGCCACGCTCGGGCCGTATGAGTTGCTGGTCGACAGCAACCAGACCGCACCACGATCTGTGCCTCCGTCGTCATCACGGTCGGCGGTGATGGCGAAGTCGAGCAGCCCGTCACCGGTGATGTCGCCCAGTGGGGCCAATGCCCGTCCGAAGTTGTCGCTCGCATCGATGGATGCGAACAGCGACGGTGTGCTGCTGAGAACGCCATTCGCCGCCTTGACCGTGCCGTCGCCGTTGAGGTTGAGGATGTAGACCTCGCCCGAGTCCGCGCCGGTTTCGTCGGTCCTGTACGCGGCCACCGCCAGATCGGGGACTGCGTCGCCGTCGACGTCGCCTATGGCCGCCACCTCTACGCCGAAGTTGTCTCCTGCGGCCAGGATCGCTCCCAGCCCTCCGGAAGTGTTGGAGATCTTCTGTTCTGCCTTGACGGTGCCGTCGGTGTTCATGAGCAGGACGTAGACAGCGCCGGCATCGGCGGCTCCGTCGTCATCGCGATATGCGCCGACAGCGACGTCGCCAACCCCGTCGCCATCGACGTCGCCGAGGCCCACGGCGTCGATACCGAAGTATCCGAGCCCGCTGATTGGCCCGACCAGCCCACCGGCGGTGTTGGAGATCTTCTGTTCTGCTTTGGCGGTGCCGTCGGGGTTGAGGAACAGCACGTAGACGGCACCGGCGTCTGGTGTGCCATCGTCGTCGTCGGTAGCCCCCACGACGATGTCGGGCACCCCATCGCCGTCGAGGTCACCGAGCGCTCCGACACCCAATCCGAAGTGGTCGTTGGCATCGAGCGGTCCTGTAAGGCCGCCGGCGGTAGCCGAGATCTTCTGTTCTGCTTTGACGGTGCCGTCGGTGTTGAGGAACAGCACGTAGACGGCCCCGGCGTCGGTCGCTCCATCGTCGTCGCGGAACGATCCGACAGCCAGATCGGTCACGCCGTCACCGTCGACGTCGCCGATTGCCGCCAGCGCAGTGCCAAACCGGTCGTCGGCGTCGAGCGGACCGGTGAACCCTCCGGAGGTAGCGCTGATCTTCTGCTCGGCCTTGACCGTGCCGTCGGTGTTCAAGAACGCGACGATCAACCCGCCGGCGTCAGCAGCGCCGTCGTCCCGGCGCTCGACACCGATCGCGATGTCGACCACTCCGTCGCCGTCGAGGTCGCCAATCGGCGAAACCGACGCGCCGAACCAGTCGTCGTCGGCGAGCGGCTCGGCCAGCCCACCAGACGTGTCACTGATCTTCTGGAGTACCTGGAACGACTGCAGGGGAGTGCTGAACGGCTGGTCGAGGTAGTCGGGTTGTGCATCGAAGTCGCTGTCGAGGGCGTCCCAGGGGAAGCCGTCGCCGTTGGGGTCGGCGTTTTCGGCGGCGGTCGGCGTGCCATCGCCATCGTCGTCGGTGTCCTGGAAGTCGGGCGTCAGGTCACCGTCGGTGTCGCCGATCTCGACGCTGTCCCAAAGGCCGTCGCCGTCTGTGTCGGTCAGCGCCAGCACGGCCAGCGACAGCTCGGATGTCTCGCCAAAGCTGCCGCCACCGAGGTCGGGTGTGGCGGTGGTGGCGATCCATTCGCCACCGGCTCCCGGAAACGCAGCCGAGTACGAAGCCGAACCGCCCGGGTGGGCGACGACCGCGTCGAACCCCACGTAGGTCTCGGCCTCGCCATAGCCCGACGAGTCTGGCGCGGTGTTGTAGAAGAACTCGATGCGATAGTCGCCGGCCGGCAAGTCGATGTCGTAGTCGATGGTCACGGTGCCGCCCAGATGAACGGCGTTGGTGATGCTGGGATGGTTGGGTACACCGTCGGCGTCTGGGCTGTCGTTCGCTGTGGCCCCATCCGGACCGACATCGATGCCGATACCGAAGTTGTTCCAGACCTCGTTGCCGAGAAGGACCGTGCCCGAGCCGACGCTCGGGTTCACCTCGATGCCGTGAGCCCAGACTCCGCCCTTGCCGTTGTCGGTGACGACGTTTCCGTCGCCGGGGCCGGTGCCTCCGATGACGGTGTTGGACGGCCCGTTCTCGACGAGGATGCCGTTCTGTTGGCCTCCTGCGGCGATCGTCTTGGTGGTATCGGTTCCGATGAAGTTGCCTCGCACCACGGTGCCATCGCTGGGCCCGTCGATCTCGATGCCGGCGACATCGAAGCCAACCACGACGTTGCCGGCGACCAATGTGTTGTCACCGCCAGAACTGATGAACACGCCGTCGCCCCCGTAGGTCAACACGGTCACTCCATCGGAAGCCAGGCCGATCCAGTTGTTCTGGACCGTGTTGCCATCGTCACCTTCGCTGCGCAGGTTCACGCCGTCGCCGCTGCCGCCGACGATGATGTTCCGATGAGCCGAGGTGGGCCCGCCGATCGTGTTCGATGCAGCGCCACCGCTCAGCACGACTGCGTCGAAGTTGGAGGTCAGGCCGGGATCGCCCGCGGTGTTGGTGCCTATGTAGTTGCCTGCGACCAGGTTGGCTGTAGCCGGCCCATCGAGGAAGATGCCGTTGTCGCCGCTGCCGATCACGTTGGCGTCCTCGGGCGTGGTCCCGCCGATCTCGGCGAAGGCGCCCCGCGTGTAGAACGTCGCTGCGATGAGGGCAAACGTGCTGGTGCCGGTCGCGTCGACGCCGATGTGGTTGGCTACCAGGCGATGCCCATCGGACCCTGACGCGATGTCGAGGGCGTTCGAAGCACCGCCGATCGACAGGCCTCTGATGGTGGATCGGTCTGCGTTGGCGCCCAGGTTGATGCCGTCGCCGGTGGTTGCGTCGATCTCGACGACCGGGGTGCCCGCGTAGCCAGGCTGGGTGGTGGCGTCGATGGCGACCGGGTTGACAATCGCTGCGAAACCGGGAGAACCGCCTATCGACCACACTCCACCCGAGTGGCCGGCTTCGGTTACCGGCATGGCGAAGTCGATTGTGTCCAGGTCGGTGTCTGCGTTGGCCTCGGCGACGGCGGCGCGGTAGGTGCACTCGGGGTCGCCGGCCGAGTTGAGCCCACCCGTGTCGCACACACCATCGCCCGGAACCGAATCTGTTGCGGTGCCGGTCGAGTTGACCACCAGGTGATGGCCGACCTCGACGACGGCGGTGAACTCCGATGTCGCTCCGTAGCCGACTCCTGGGTCTTCCGCGAATGTCATCGACACGAGGTCGCCCGCCGATCCGGCGAACGTAATGGGGTGATATTGCACCCCCGCACCGGCGTCGGTGATGGTCTGCGTCGAGTGCCAGACCTCACCCTCGCCGAAGCCCGTCGGGTCGGCACCGCTGGGGTTGGTGTAGATGTCGATGCGCTGGTCGCCGTCGGCGACATCGAGCGCCAGCACGGCCGTCACGGTCGCGTCGCCGTTGTCGTGGATCGACTGGATGAACGCCTGGTTGGGTGCGGTGTCGGTGTCTGGGTGGTCTGGCCTGGTCACGCCGTCGTCGTTGCGGTCGATCCCGAGACCGCCGTTGGAATGGATCGAGTTGATCAGCACGGCGGTTTCGCGTGCCGCTCCGGCTGCGAACGACACCCCGTCGCCGCCGTTGTTGGCGATGATGTTCGCTTCGGCGGGCGATTCGGTGCCGATGATCGTCGTCGCTGCTGCACCCTCGACCGAGATGCCGTGCCCGCCGTTGGGAACCGCGGTCAGTCCGTCGGTACCGACGCCGAAGCGGTTCTCGTAGACGAGGTTGAAGTCACTGCCCGCGTCGGCAACGACCAGTCCCTCGGCGGTGTTACCCGAGATCGTGTTCTGGAGGATGGTGCTGAGGGCGCTGGCGTTCTCGATTCGCACACCCGTGTCGTTCGCGACGCCGTCAATCCTGTCGAGTCGACACCGATGAGGTTGTTGCGAACCGTGTTTGCGTTGCCGGACGAGTTCAGACGAATGCCGGCGCCGGCGTTGCCCGAGATGATGTTGGTCAAGTCGGCCGAAGCACCGCCTATGGTCGTGCCCTGGGCGCCAGAAGCGATGGACACGCCGTCGTCGCCGTTGCCCAGCGCCGCCAGACCATCGACCGCCAGCCCGATCATCGACCCCTCGATTACGACCCCGGCTGCGGTGGCTCCGACTAGCTCGACGCCGTTTCCGCTGTTGGCGCTGAATACCGAGCGATCGCCAGGGGTGGCGCCGCCGACCTGAACGCCGGCGCCTTCGATGCGCAGCCCGGTGCCGTTGGCGTTGACGCCGGTCCCGTCGATGGTGGTTCCGGACCAGACGTCGGCGATCACAGCTCCGGTGGCCGTGGGCGAGGCCAGCACTGCAGCGCCTGCGAAGCCGCCGATGGTCAGGCCGCGAACCGTTGTGTTGGTTCCCGTCAGCGTCAAGCCGGCGACCGGCCCTGCGGCCGATCCGTCGATCTCGATCGTGTGGGTGCCGTTCAGGGCCGCGGGAGCGGTCGCTGTGTTGGGCGTGTGGCCAGCCTGGGTCGCCGCGTCGACGATGACGTCTCCGGCCACAGCGGGCAGCGCGGAGGTGGGCGAGATGGTCCAATAGCCGGGAACCGGTGTGTAGCCCGGGTCCGACGTCGGGATTCCGAATGTGACGGCCTGGGTCCCGGCCAAAGCGTTGGCTTCCTCGACCGCCGCCCTGAGCGTGCACTCGGGGTCGCCCTCGCTGTTGAGTGCGCCGGTGTCGCAGGCCCCGTCGCCGGCCGCGAGGTCGGTCGCGTCACCAGAGGAGTTGACCGGCAAAGCCAGCGTCAGGTCGACGGTGTAGATGGCGCCGCGGTTCGAGCCGCTGCCCTCGTCATACCGTGCACCGGCGACGAAGCCAATGGTGCCGTCGCCGTCGAGATCACCGGTGCTTGCCAGCGCAACACCGAACTGGGCTCCGTCGTCTATCGGTGTGGCCAACCCTCCCTCAGAGGCGCTGATCTTGGTGCGGTGCTTCACCGTTCCGTCGGGGTTGAGGCTCAGAACGTAAACAGCGCCGCGATCAGCACCTCCGTCGTCGTCGCCCATCGCTCCGACGGCGAGGTCTGGAACGCCGTCACCGTCCAGGTCGCCTAGGCCCGCAGCGCCAATGCCGAAGTAATCGGCGCCCTCCAGGGCTGTGGCCAGGCCACCCGCAACCGAGCTGATCTTCTGCTCCGACTTGACCGTGCCGTCGCCGTTCAGCATCAGCACATACAAGCCACCTGCGGCGCTCGCTCCGTCGTCGGCGCCATAGGAACCGACCGCGATGTCGGTGATCCCGTCGAGATCGACATCGCCCAGCGCCGTGACCGCCGAACCGAAGTAGTCGCTGGAGCTCAGCGGTCCTGTGAAGCCGCCCGAGGTTGCCGAGATCTTCTGCTCGTCCTTTACGGTGCCGTCGGGGTTGAGGAACAAGATGTAGACGGCGCCGGCGAAGCCCGCTCCGTCGCTGTCGAACACGGCGCCTACTGCAAGGTCGTTCACGCCGTCGCCATCGTGGTCGCCGATGCCTGCGGCCGAGAAACCGAACCTGTCGGCGGGGTCGAGGGGCCCTGCGATGCCACCGGAGGTTGCCGAGATCTTCTGCTCGTCCTTTACGGTGCCGTCGGGGTTGAGGAACAAGACATAGACGGCGCCCACTCCAGATCCACCATCGTCGTCGGCCAGCGCGCCGACCGCGATGTCGTTGACGCCATCGCCGTCGATGTCGCCCACACCCGCGACGCTGGAGCCGAAGTCGTCGTTGTCGTCGAGCGGGCCAACAAATCCACCCGTGGTCGAGCTGATCTTCTGTTCGGCCTTGACGGTGCCGTCGGGGTTCATGAACAGGATGTAGACCGCTCCACGGTTGGGTCCGCCATCGTCGTCACTGTTGGCGCCGACCACATAGTCGTCTGTGCCGTCGCCGTCGATGTCGCCGATGACAGCGACGCTGTTGCCGAACGCGTCGCCGTTGTCGAACGTCGCCGCCAACCCGCCTTCTGCGTCGGCGACGATCTGGTCAGCGCTAACCAGCCCATAGGTCGGCATCGAAGGCGCGTCCAGGTAATCGGGGGTGCCGTTCCAGTCGCTGTCGAGGGCGTCGCGTGGGTCGCCGTCTGCGTTGGGGTCGGCGCTCTCGGACGCAGTCGGTAGGCCGTCGCCATCGTCGTCTGGGTCCATATAGTCGGGAACGGTGTCGCCGTCGGTGTCAGGCCCCGGGTTGGTCGACGCATCGTTGTCCAGGTCGGTGTTGGCGTCCTCTTCGTTGTCACAGAGCCCGTCAGCATCGCTGTCGGTGCAGGCGGCCGCCGTTGCGGTGAACGTCGCCGAAAACTCAGAGGTCGATCTGTAGGTGGGGCCCGCAGACTCCTCGGTGGCTGTGAGCGAGACCAGGTCACCGACCAGGCCCGGATATACGAGCTGGAACGACTCGGAACCCGATCCGGTGTGGGTAACGGTCGTGGCCGTCTCGAACTGTTCACCTTCGCCGTAGCCACTCGAGTCCGCGCCCGACGGGTTGGTGAACAGTTCTATGCGATAGTCGCCCGCCGGCACGTCAAGGTCGAAGTCGACTGTTACGTTGCCGCCCGATTCGGCCGCCGCGGTGATGACAGGGCGGTTGAGCAGGTCGTTGGGGCCGCTGTCGACGTCGTTGGCGTCGTTGGCCGTGACCCCGTTGCCGTCCTCGATGCCGCCGCCGATGTCGATGGCCAGGCCGCCGTTGCCGAAGATGGTGTTGCCCACGATCGAGTGCGAGCCGCCGGTCACGTACACCGCGTCCAGCACGTTTGCGGTGATGGTGTTGCCCTGGCCGGCCGCTGTGCCTCCCAGGATCGTCTCGGTTGCGGTGGCCAGGATGACCCCGTTGAAGCCGTTGCCCAGGCCCGTCTTGCCGAGCTGGTTGCCCTGGACGACGGTGCCCGTCGCTCCGCCATCGACCGACACAGCCGTCAGTGTGTTGGCGGCGATCGTGTTGCCTGAACCCGAGCCGCCGATCACAACACCGGTCGCGCCCGAGACCAGAACACCGGTGTCGTTGCCCATCGCGACTGTGCCGGTGGGGTCTGTGCCGATGAAGCTGTTCGTCACCGTGCCGGTGGCCCCAGCGTCGAAGTGGACGCCAACGGTCGCGTTGTTGGACGACACGACGTTGTCGACGCTTGCACTTCCGCTGGTGATCGTGATGCCCGCAGCGCCGTTGCCCGCCGCACTGCCGTCGGGCAGGACACCCACCCACGTGGCTTCGATCGTGTGACTGCCGCCCGAGTACATCGCCACGCCGTTCAGAGCGTTGACGATGCTGAGGCCTGCTATCCGCGAATCGGTCGCGTCGATGCCGATACCGCCACCTCCGCCGGTCGCTGTGCCATCGACCACCACCACCGGGTCGACATAGCCGGGCTGGGTCGTCGCGTCGATGTCGACCCCAACGATGTCGGGGTAGTTGGACGCCTGACCGATGACCCAATAGGCCGGCGACCCGCCGACGTAGCCCGCTTCGCTCGTCGGGATGTCGAAGTGGATGGTGTCGATGCCGGCCGACGCGTTGGCCTCCTCGATGGCGGCTCGCAGGGTGCATTGGGGGTCGCCCTGGGTGTTCAGCGCGCCGGTGTCGCACACGCCGTTGCCGGCCGACAGGTCGGACGTCGCCCGTCGAGTTGACTACGACGACACCGGTCGCCGTCAGGTCGAACACATAGAACGCACCCGCGTCGAGCGACCCGTCGTCGTCGTTGACCGCCGAGATGACGACGTTCAACGTGCCGTCGCCATCGAGGTCACCCAGCGATGCGACGTTCGAACCGAAATAGTCGAAGTTCTCGAGCGGCCCGGCGACACCGTTGGATCCCGACCCGAACGCCGCCTCTCCAATGACCGAACCCGAAGCGTCGAGGTTCAGCAGCAGCACCAGCCCGCGGTCGTTGCCGCCCAGATCGGCCTGAGGGGCTCCGACCATGATGTCGGGATTGCCGTCCTGGTCGGCGTCGCCCACACCGGCGATGCTGTATCCGAACCGGTCGCCGTCCAGCAGGCCATATGTGAGGCCGCCGGTGCCGCTGGCAATCATCGACTCGGCTTTCACCGTGCCGTTGGTGTTCAACATCAGCACATAGGCCGCACCCCTGTCGGAGCCGCCCGTGTCGTCGCCGGTGGCGCCGACAAGCACGTCGTACGCCCCGTCGCCGTCGACGTCGCCCACGGGGCCTACCGAATCGCCGAAGAAGTCGGTGTTGGCCAGCGGAGCAACCAAACCGCCTGTGGTGTCGCTGATCTTGGTCTGCGACGCGACCGTTCCGCTGGAGGTCAGGTACAGCACGTAGACGGCGCCGGCGTCCAGGAAGCCGTCGTCGTCGCCCTTGGCTCCCACGGCTATCTCGCTGCGGCCGTCACCATCTAGGTCGCCAATGGCCGCCACCGCGTTGCCGAACTGATCGAAGTCGTCGATCGGCCCGGTCAACCCACCGGTGGTCGAGCTGATCTTCTGTTCGGCCTTGACCGTGCCGTCGGTGTTCATGAACAGCACCCACACGGCGCCTCGTTGCGAACCACCGTCTGTGTCGTACTGCGAACCGACCACCAGGTCTGCGATGCCGTCGCCGTCGATGTCGCCCGGTGCCGCGAGATCGCGACCGAATCCCACGTCGTTGGGCGTCGGCCCGACGAACCCGCCCACGCCCTGGCTGATCTGTTGCTCGGTCTTCACCGTGCCGTCGGCGTTGAGGAACAGGATGTACACCGCACCGCGGTTGAAGCCCGCGCCGTCGTCGTAGTAGGCGCCAACGGCGACATCGACCACACCGTCGCGGTCGAGGTCGCCAATCGGCTGCACGCTGGAGCCGAAGTAGTCCTGAGATGCCAGTGGGCCGGTGAACCCACCAACCGTGGCAGACACCTTCTGCTCGGACACCACCGGCGCCCCCGATGCCAACCCGATGGGTGAGTCCAGGTAATCGGGTTGGGCGTCCAGGTCGCTGTCGACCGCGTCGCTGGGGTTTCCGTCAGCGTTGGGGTCGGCGCTCTCGGACGCAGTCGGTAGGCCGTCGCCATCGTCGTCTGGGTCCAGATAGTCGGGAACGGTGTCGCCGTCGGTGTCTGGCCCCGGGTTGGTGGCGGCGTCATCGTCCAGGTCCAGGTTGGCGTCTTCGTACCGGTTTTCGATGCCGTCGCCGTCGTCGTCGCCAGTGGGCGAGGCCAGCGCCACGATGGGTGGATCCTCGGCCTGCGCCATCGCGGGGGCGGGGAATCCGAGGCTCATCAGAACTGTGGCAAGTGCTGCTGCGAGGGCGCGTCGAACTAGACGCCCCGGGGGCGCCGTGACCCCACGCGGGGGATCGAGGCGAGTGTTTTCAGCCATGTTTCTGTCTGAAAGAGTCGACAGGCCCGTATGGAGGGAAAGCCTGGGTGGCTGAACGGGTAACTTCTTGGCCGATGACCGAAGACGACTTCGAGCCTCATACCGATCAGCTGGTCGAGGCCAACAAGGCCTACGCCGAGCATTTCCACGACAGCGAGTTGCAGGTGCGGCCCACCATGCACATGGCTGTGGTGGCCTGCATGGACTCGCGGATGGACATCTTCCAGATCCTGGGGCTCCACAACGGTCAGGCCCACGTCATCCGCAACGCCGGAGGCATCATCACCGACGATGTGCTGAGGTCGGTGTATCTGTCGCAAAAGGCGATGGGTACCCGCGAGATCGTGCTGCTGCACCACACCAACTGCGGCCTGCAGAACCTCGATGAGGTCAGTCTGCGCCGCGAACTCGAGGAGACCACCGGTGTGCGCCCCGCGTGGACCTTCGACTCGTTCGACAGCCCCTACGACGACGTCAAACAGTCGATTCGGCGCTTGCAGATGAGCCCGTTCATCCTTCACAAGGACCACATCCGCGGTTTTGTGTACGAGGTCGAAACAGGGTTGTTGCACGAGGTCACCGTCGACGGTTGACCCGCCCCGACCGCAGATCGACCCTGGCATGTGGTACCAGGTACCCATGCGCCGCATCGCCCTGGTCCTCATAGCTGCTGCCTGTCTGGCGATTGTGCCACCGGTTGCATCAGGGCCCGCCGGGGCCGCGACGCCAATTGACGTCGTGGCTGTAGCCGCTGTTCCTGACGGCGACGGCTACATCATCGTCGAGAGCGACGGCGTGGTCTGGTCCTATGGCGAAGCCCCAGACCTGGGCGATCTGGCGGGCATCGGCCTGGCCCAACCGATAGTCGGCGCAGCTATCACGCCTACTGGTGGTGGTTATTGGTTGGTTGCTTCTGATGGTGGGGTGTTTGCGTTTGGTGATGCGGGGTTCTTTGGGTCGACGGGTGGGTTGGCTTTGGTTGAGCCGGTGGTGGGGATGGCTGCGACGCCTACTGGTGGTGGTTATTGGTTGGTAGCGTCCGATGGTGGGGTGTTTGCGTTTGGTGATGCGGGGTTCTTTGGGTCGACGGGTGGGTTGGCTTTGGTTGAGCCGGTGGTGGGGATGGCTGCGACGCCTACTGGTGGTGGTTATTGGTTGGTAGCGTCCGATGGTGGGGTGTTTGCGTTTGGTGATGCGGGGTTCTTCGGTTCGACCGGCGCCATCGCTCTTGACCTGCCGGTGATGTCCATGACCCCAACGCCGTCGGGACGCGGCTATCGCCTGTTCGCCCTCGACGGAGGTGAGTTCGACTTCGGCGACGCCACCTTCATCGGTTCGAACGCTGCACGCGGCGTCCGCTTCGCAGCGGCTGCCGTGACCCCCGGCGGAGACGGCCACTGGATGGTCACCGCCAAGGGTCAGCTCCAGCAGAGCGGCCTGGCACCCAGGCTCGGGGCACCTGTAGCGGGCCCGCCCACCGCCGAGGTGCCGCTCGACCAAGCCGACCTGGCGTTCGAGACCCTCGGCATTTTCGACGAGCCCGTCGCCATCCGGTCGAGGCCCGGCGATTCGTCCGGGGTGTACGTCGCCGAGAGGTCGGGCCGCATAGTGAGGTACGACATGGGTTCCGCGGTGCGCACGACCCTGCTCGACATGTCGAACCTCACCGCCACCGACAACGAACGCGGCCTGCTTGGCTTCGACTTCTCGCCAGACGGCACGAAGCTCTACCTCGACCACACCAACCTGGCCGGCAGCGTCGAACTGGCCGAATACGACCTGACCGTTTCACCCCCCACACGTCGGCTGCTGTTGACCATTCCCCAGCCGTTCGCCAACCACAACGGCGGCGACATTCATGTCACCGAAGACGGGCTGGTGTGGGCGTCTTCGGGCGATGGCGGCAGCGGGGGCGATCCGTCGAACAACGCCCAGAACCGATCCAACCTGCTCGGCACCATCTACCGCATCGACCCCACACCCTCGGCGGGGGCGCCCTATTCGGTGCCAGGCACCAACCCATTCGTGGGTGAAGCCGGGGTGCGTGCCGAGATCTGGGCCTACGGGCTGCGCAACCCTTGGAGGTTTGCGTTCGACTCGGCCACCGGCGATCTGTGGATCGCCGATGTCGGCCAGGGTTCGCGAGAGGAGATAAACCTCGAACCCGCTGGTTCGGGCGGTGGACGCAACTATGGCTGGAAGGCGTGGGAGGGCGACGTGAGGTTCTCCGACGTTGCGGCCGCCGATCCGTTCTTCCCCATCTACGCCTACGGACACGACCAGGGCTGCTCGATAACCGGGGAGTGGTGTCGCGAGGCGGGCTTGCAGCGCTAGAGGGCGTGTATCTGTTCTCCGACTATTGCAGCGGCGTGATCTCGGGTTTGCAGATCGTGGGCGGCGATGCGGTATCGGTGGTCGACCTGGGCTTGCGGGCTCCGGGTGCCGTCGCGTTCGGCACCGACCCCAATGGCGACGTGCTGGTCGCCCTGCTGGGCGGCGGTGTCCGCCGCATCATCGATAACTGACCTGGTACGCCGCGATTACCCTGGGCCACCAACGCCGAGCGGGTGCCCGGCGACGTTGTCAGGGGGAGTCGAAGTGAACGCCAAGAGAGTGCCCGTTTCCGCGCCGGGGCGGTCGCCGTGGGGCCATACAGCCACGCGATCGACTCGGACGGCACCGTGTTCTGCTCTGGGCAGACACCGCTGGACCCCGCCACGGGACAGCTGGTCGACGGGGAGTCGGCGCTCAGACGCACCGTTGTTTCGACAACCTGTTCGCCGTGCTGGCCGGCGCCGGCTTGGGCCCCGACGACGTCGTGAAGGTCAACGTCTTCTTGACCGACATGGCGACGTTCGATGAGATGAACGACGCCTACCGCACCCGCTTCGCGGAGCCGTTCCCGGCACGCACCACCATTGGGGTCGCCGCGCTGCCGCTGGGCGCACAAGTAGAGATCGAGCTGATCGCCCGCCGCTGACGACGGACCATGTTGCTGCCAGCTCAGATGCGTGGAATGCGCAAGCGGTCGCCGGTGAAGGTCTGCAGGCGGCGCAGCACCTGATCGATCTGGGCCCGGCTGACGGGTTCGGCCAGCTGGTCGAAGTTTCCCCTCAGGACAACGCCGTCGCCTTCGACCTCGATGTGTTTGATCACTCCGCGCAGCTCGCGGGGCAGGTCGAACCGCACCGATGGCAGCCTGCGCAGGCCCCGTTCGAGACGCCACCTGTCGTTGGAGGCGGCCACCGCCGAGATCATCACATGGTCCACCGCGGGTGCCAACTCGACCTCGAGATAACCCATCGCGGGCCTACCGAGCGATCTCACCCGCGGTTTGGCATCGACGATCTCGAAGCTGACGCCGACATCGGCGTCGCTGACCAATGCGGCGACCACGGCCTCGGCCAGCCTTACCTCGACCTGCACGGGAGCAGCAACGAGCACCATCGGTGTACCGGGTCGCAGATGCACGTTCTGAAGGCCAACCTTGGCCTGCGCGATGCGCACCCCGTGCAGCAACACGTCGTGCGCAGACAAGGTGATGTCGCCGAACTGGCCCACCGCGGGCCCCAGCGAGTGAACCTCGGTGGTGATGTCGTCCAGCACCAGGTCGACCCTGGTCGAACCGACCTCGACCGACAGTTCCTTGCCGACCAGATCTGACCGGGCGGCCGCAACGAGTTCGGCGAACACCTTGGCCGGAGACACACCGAACACGTCGGCCATCTGGATCATCCCGGCGGTCATGGGCTCGGCGATCCCTGGAACGATGTCGCGCCACATCGCCATGCTGTCTCGCAGCCAGTCGCGCGGGTCCTGCTGAGCCACCTTCAGCTCGCGAACCGCGGGCTGTGCGGCTGATCTCTCGGCGTGTCCATGGGGCTCCATTCCACCACAGCGAATACTGTCTGGCAGATGAGGACCTTCGTCGAGCAGGTCGGCCACTATTTCGACAGACCCTCGGTGGGAGTGCCGACGGCGCCGGTCGGTGGGCCCGCCGCCTGGACCGCCAACGATGTAGGCGGTCGCGACGTGTGGAGGCTGCCGCTGTCGTCGCCGGCGTTGGACGAGCTCGAGAGCCACGTGCACGCGGTCGAACAGTTCTCGATGCAGCCAGTTGACGCTGCACAGTTCCCGGCGCTGGCCGAGCAGGTCGAGGGCTGGCGCCACGACCTCGTCGACGGCCGGGGGTTCGTGGTGGTTTCGGGGTTTCCGGTGGATCGCTGGTCAGTTGCGCAGCGCGAGACCGCGTGCTGGATTGTCGGATGTCTCATGGGCGAGCCCGGCGGTCAGAACGCCGACGGCGATCTGTTGGGTCACGTCATCGACCTGGCCGCCGACAACCACGAGAACGAGCGGCTCTATCGCACCAACAAGAACATCGGCTTCCATTGCGACGCCGCCGATGTCGTCGGCCTGCTGACCGTGTCGACCGCACCAACCGGCGGAGACAGTCGGGTGGTCTCGTCGGTGTCGGTCCACGACCGAATGGTCGTCGAGTGCCCCGAGTTGGCCGCGCGCCTGTTCCAGCCGACGATGCTCGACAGCCGCCGCCCGCCCGGATCGCCCACCCGATACAGCGAGGTGGTGCCCTCGGCCTTCGACGGCCAGCGGCTTCGTACCTTCATGCACCTCGAGTACTTCCGCTCGGTCGAGCGCTTCGACGACATCGAACTGGACGATGTCACCAGGTGCGCCCTCGACACGTGGGAGTCGATTGCCGAGGAACCGGGGATGCATGTCGCAATGCGTCTCGAGGTCGGCGATCTGCAACTGGTCAACAACCACGCCATCGTCCACGCCCGCACCGGCTACGTCGACGACCCCGACAACCCCAGGCACCTGTTGAGGCTGTGGCTGTCACTGGGTGGCTAGTCTCTGCCGGGGGCTCATGACCAACTACGAGACATTCGATGTGCACGTCAGTGGCACGCGGTCGCAGGGATACACGGCGCGGGTTATCGCGTCGCCCGTTGGCGAGTACTCGCATACGTTCGAGCTGCCCTTCTCGGAGTTGGCGCTCGAGTCGTTCATCGTCGACATGAGCCGAAACGACGCCGACGGAGTCGAGCGGGCGGTGCGCGCCGAGTCGTTCGGCAGCGAACTGTTCGAAACCTTGTTCGACGGCGAGATGCGGGGCATGTTCAGGGCGTCGCTCAACACGGTGGCAGCGTCTGGATCGGGTCTGCGCTTGCGTCTGCGGCTGGCCGAGGCCCCAGACCTGGCCGACGTGCCATGGGAGTACTTGCACGACCGCCGTGCCGGCAGCTTCCTGGCGCTGTCGACAGCTTCGCCTGTGGTGCGCTACCTCGAGCTTCCCCACCCGCCGAAGCCCATCAGCGTCACGGCTCCGCTGCGCGCACTGGTCGTGGTGTCGAGCCCTTCGGGGTTCGAGGCGCTCGACACCGAAGCCGAGTGGGCCAGGCTGCTAGAGGCCACGACCGAACTGCGCAGCCAGGGGCGCATCGAGCTGGTCAGGTCCGAGACCGCCACGCTGGAGGCCCTGCAGGGCGCCCTTCAGCAGGGCCAGTATCACGTGTTCCATTTCATCGGGCATGGCGACTTCGAGCGGGCCGAGGGCCGGGGCGCTTTGTTGTTCGAAACCGAATTGGGCGAACCCAGGGCGGTCAACTCTGACGAGTTGGCGGTGTTGATGAGCAACCACCGCCCCCTGCAGTTGGCGATTCTCAACGCATGTGAGGGAGCGCGGAGCTCGTCGACCGACCCGTTCTCGGGCCTGGCCCAGGGTCTCATCCAGCGGGGCCTGCCCGCGGCCATCGCCATGCAGTTCGAGATCTCCGACGCCGCAGCTGTCGACTTCGCCCGCGAGTTGTACAGGTCGATGAGCTCGGGCGAGCCCATCGACGAAGCCGTCACGTCGGCACGAATCTCGCTGTACTCGGGGGGCAACGCAACCGAGTGGGCAACCCCAGTGCTGTTCATGCGTTCGCCCACGGGTCAGTTGTTCGAGGTTCTGGACGACACCGTCCCAGAGCCAGCTGCTGCGGCCGACACCACCGAACAAGACGAGCGCTACGAACGCGAACACCCCGGCACGCCACCCCTGTGGTCTCGTCGCGTCGTTCAAATGGCAGTCGTGTTTGCAGCAGCCGTTGCCGGCTGGGTTTTGTTCGCCGCTCTTTCGGGCGATGACGGCCCGCCGACGACGACCACCAGCTCCTCGTCGACCACGACCTCGGCGACAACCACCACAGCGTCACCTAGCACCTCCTCAACCACCGCGTCGTCAACCAGCACGTCGTCAACCACCACCACTGCTGCCGAGCCCGAGTTCGTGGTTGGCGGATCGTACGAGATGCCGGGGTTGATAGGTCTCGACTCGATACAAGCTGCCGCCACCAAGCTCGGCCTGGCGTGCGGCAGCGACATCTTGTTCCCCGAGCCGGCATGGGATCCCAACAACCCGGTCGCCGACGGGACGATCATCCACCAGATCCCGGCCGCAGGCTCGGTCATCGAGCTGCTCGACGGCTACTGCTCGCCGCAGGGCTTCTCGCAGACCATCACGATCTTCTACTCCGACCCCGAATACTGCAGCGCAGAAGAGGATCGCGTCGGATTGGGCTGGTGCCCCAAGCAACCACAGACCGCCCAGATGCCCACCCTGGTCGGCATGGTCAACGCAGACGCGGCCATCGCTGCACTGGTGGCGGCCTGCGGAAGCGAGCAGGTCACCGTCTTCAGCAGCTGGGACCCGCTCAGCGGGCTCCCGCCCGACGCAGTCATCTCTCAGAACCCGCCTGCTGGTACGCCGATAACCCGCGGAGATCCTTGCGTCCCCGTGCGAGACGACCTCGGAATCGGCATCTCGATCGTGGTGCAGTGCAAGACCAGCGACGAGTGCCTGCTGCCGCCCCCGTGATCGCGTGTTTCTGGCTACTCAGCCGGTGAGGATCTGTGCGAGCAGTTCGGTGGTGCGCGGCGCCGAGAAGTAGCCGCTGTGGTGCACCCCTTCGTCGAACTCGAAGCGGAAGCGATTGGCTACGTCCAGCGGAGCCGCCTCGACGCTGGGAGCCGGCACCACCATGTCGTTGGGCTCGCCCCCGAACACCGAGTCGAGAGCCTCGTTGCGTAGCCATGCGGCGAGCCCCGCAGACTCGGGCCGATAGTTGGCAGCCAGCGCGTAATACGTCGACTCGGGCAATTCGGCCCTGCCAAATCCCCTGATGAACTGGCCCTTCGGGTCCATCGACGACAGTCCGTCGAGCCCGTCCAGGATGCCGTGTCCCAGCATCTTCACAACGGCCAGCACGGCATCGATCGCCTCGCCCAGGGGTCCCAACGGCATCAGGGTCAACAGCGTGGTGTAGCGGTCCAGCAGGTTGGGCAGGTGATCGGGGGTGACGATGTCGGTGCCTCGGTTGGGGGTGCCCGCCATCACCAGCTTGCCGACCGCAACCCTCGACCGGTTGGCGTCGAATCCTGGATGCTCGCCGCACAACACCCGCCCCAACAGCCCGCCTCGGCTGTGGGCGACGATGTCCAGGTCGTAGCCGACATCGCCTGGTAGGCGCTCGAACAGGGCGGCAGCGTTCGCTATTGGGTCGACCGACATCGTCGGGTGATCGAACGCAAACACCCGACCCTCGTAGACCTGGTGAAGCCGGGCCAGCAACGCGGGATCAATGGTGCCGAAACCCGAGTGGGCCTGGCTGAAGGTGCCATGAACGAACAGCAGTGCCCGGCCCGAACCCAGCCGGCGCAGATCGTCCGAAGACAGCTCGGCATCGGTGTTGGTCGAATGGTTCTCGGGCGTGAAGGGCCTGAGCCGATAGGGCCGGCGCGCCCGCTCCCACAGCCCGGCCGACTTGGCCCCCAGGGCCCCCACCACCGGGTCGGACACCGAATAGACAAACGTCCTCACCAGTCGCATGCCCACGCCGAGGATTCCTCGGGTCGTGGCGCCCGGTTCGGGGACCGTCGGGTCGGGCGACCTCAGCACAAAGCGCTGCGTGCCGGTCGGCGAGCCCGGGTCGGGGTAATGCCAGGTGGCGACGCCGCTGTCGTCGACGGCCAGCACGACCTGGCCAACATCAGGGCCCAGGTCGTTCATCTCCAGTTCGACTGCCGCCTCGCCGCTGCTGCTGCGCAGGCGAGACGTCGACATGGCCGGCGAAGCCTCGGTGGCCAGGCTCAGCACGATCGAATCGAGTTCGGTGATCGACTCGTTATCCAGGGCAGCGGCCAAGGTTGCGGGAAACGCCGCCGGCGCCGATGACCTGACGGTTGACCCTGCGGCATGGACCTCGGCTGTGCCGACGAAACCGGGCGCGCGCAGGCGGTACTTGGGGCCCAGATCCAGCTGCTGGTGGCCACCGTCCAATCGGGTCGTCACTGCTGTGCTCCGCTGGTGGACCTGACACCGTTCAACGCAAGGTCGGGGTGCCCGTAGAAGACGTATGCGAGGTAGGTCGAGGGTGGCGCCTGGACCTCGTCGGTGGCGACGAATCGGGTGCGGATTGTGCGCAGTATCTCGGCGGGCCTGTTCTCGCTGGCAAGTCCGGAGTAGAAGTCGGTGGCCACCTCGTGGGCAACCGTGTCGTCCACCGCCCACAGCGGCCCGATGAACCCGCTGTAGCCGGCCCGCAGAAACGATCCCGCGAAGCCCCCGTACTGGTTCAGCTGCGACTGGCCCGCACCGACCCGGCATGCGTTCAAGAACACCAGCGGACGATATTCGCGGCCCGCAGCCGAGGCCTCGATCGCGAAGTGCAGCAACTCCTTGCCGTTGTTCATGTACAGCGCGTTCATGCCCAGCGGAGTCACATTGCCGTGGCAGGCGAAGTGCAGAATCTGAAACGGGTCGCGAAGCCGGGCGCCCAACACGATGTCGACCTCGTCGGCCGTGGCGCTGACGTAGGTCGCACCCAGCTGGTCGCGCAGGTACTGGCCTTCTTCCTCGGCCAGAGGCAGGCGGGCCAGACCCGAGGTGGGCTGATACTCGCCCACCACAGTCGCAATGCGGTCGATGTCAACCGTCAACTGATCAGCCATCGGGGTGCAGTGGACGTCGTCCAGAATCCACCGACCGACCCGTGCTTGGGCCGCCAGCAGCGGGGGAGCGTCGGGGGCGACTGGGGTTGCGCCGATGTCGGCGAGCTCCCACGGAACGAACGACTCGGACGTCAACAACAGCACGCTGGGGGCCTCGCCACGCTGGGCCTGCGCCGCAGACAGGCACGCCGAAACGCTCGTCCAGAACTGCGGATCGTCGACCGTGCGGGCGATTACCTTGGAGATGCCGGCGATGGTTTCGTCGATGAAGACCTCGCCGTCCTGAGAAGGGATCGTCTTCATGATCACCTCGGCGAAAGCGGCGGCATCCGACCCCAGATCTATGCCGGCGGTGACCGACCCGGCCTCGAGGTGACGCGATCTAAGGCACGCCACGAACCTGCCAGTTCCTACCTCTGCCGACGCGGTGATGATGATGGTCAGGTCGGGCTCTGGCAGGGTCGACGCGATCGACATCGAGCACGGAGGCGCCTCTGCGCCCAGCCAGCTTCCTGAGTCCATGGTCAACGTCTCATCGCCGCCGACATCGACCGAAACGCGGTGACGCACTCGACCCACCGGAAGTCCATCGTGCAGGAACAGGAAGTCGATCTCGCCGGTCGACTCGGCCCAGGCGTGGGGCACTTCCGACCTGGCAGGGTTGGTCACCATCTCGACACAGACGATGGAAACGGGCTCGGTGGCAGGGTCGAACACGAGCGTGTGCCTGGCACCGCCCTTGGCGCTGAACTCGTCAGACATCACCAGGATCTCGAGCTCTACCGAACCCTCGGTTGCCAAATCCAGCCGGGCACCTGTGGCGTCGTCGGCGTAAACGGAAACACCTACCTCGACCACGAATGCGGTGTCCGGCTGCACGCTCGCGGGCCCATCGGTGAACGGATACAGCCCTGTTTCTGGGTCGTCCGCAGCCGGTGCACCCCGCCTTGCACCCACGCTCACGGCCGAACCGCCGATGTTCGAGCCAGGCAGGCGGCGGGCCATCAAAGGCTCGGGCACAGGCTCGCCCGCGGCCAGATAACCCAATATTCGCCTGCCCTCCACGAACAGCAGACCCTGCGGGGGAGCTTCGGTGAACAAGGTGTTGGGGCCTGTGATCGCAACCGAGGGCATGCCCGCCAGGCCGAGCGCATCGGCAACGGAGGTGCCGGCCGGGGCAGTCCGCACCGCTTGGCTAACCACGCTTCGCTCGAGCACACACCAACGCGCCCCGCCCGGAGTCGGCTCTTTGATGGCGATCAGGCGAGCAGCGATCTCGTCGATCCAGCGGGCAACGTCGCCTGTCAGAGACCTCGGACTCACCGCAACGATCGACGCGTCGAGCATGGTTACCCCCTGCCCCGAACCGTGCTCAGCCGAGCACGTCTGTTTTGTCTGGTCCGTGCTCAGCCGAGCACGTCTGTTTTGTCTGGTCCGTGCTCAGCCGAGCACGTCTTTGGAAATTATGGTCTTCATGATCTCCGAGGTACCCCCATAAATGCGGGCGATTCGGGCATCGGCATATGCCCGACCGATCGGGTACTCGTTCATGTAGCCGTACCCGCCGAACAACTGCAAGCACCTGTCGACCACGCGGCCCTGCAACTCCGACGCCCACAGCTTGGCCCTGGCCGCGTCGGCCGGGCTCAACGTGCCCTCGTTCAACTTGGTGATCGACTGTTCGATGAACGGCCGGGTGACGGCGATCTCGGTCGACACCTCGGCCAGCACGAACTTGGTGTTCTGGAAGCCGGCGATCGCCTGCCCGAACGCCTGGCGTTCCTTCACATAGTCGACCGTCCAACCCAGTGCCGCCTCGGCGGTGGCCAGGCCGCTGACACCAATCGAAAGGCGCTCCTGGGCCAGATTGAACTGGAGATACTCGAGCGCCTTGCCCTCCTCACCCAGCAGGTTCGCCGCCGGAACCCTCACATCGTCGAAGAACAGTTCGGCGGTGTCGCCCGAGTGCTGGCCGATCTTGTCGAGGTTGCGGCCCCGCTCGAACCCCGGCATACCCCGCTCCAGGACCAGCAGCGACAGACCGCCCCGACCCTCGCCCGTGCGGCACACGGTGATCACCAGGTCGCTGTTGATGCCGTTGGTGATGAAGGTCTTGGCCCCATTGACGATGTATTCGTCGCCGTCTCGAACGGCGGTGGTTGCGATCGACGCCAGATCCGACCCGGTGCCGGGTTCGGTCATGGCGATGGCGGTGATCAGCTCGCCCGATGCGATGCCGGGCAACCACCTGGCCGCCTGCTCGTCGGTGCAGTATTCGACGAAATACGGCGTGGTGATGTCGTTGTGCAGCGTGAAACCACCGGGCCCCGCACCGGCCTGGGCGTACGCCAACTCCTCGTCGATGATGGCGTTGAACCTGAAGTCGTCGACACCGCCGCCGCCGTACTGCTCGGGGATCGCCATGCCCAGAAAGCCGTGGCTGCCGGCCTCTGCGAACAGGGTGCGGTCCATGATCTGGGCCTTCTCGAACTCGTCGATACGAGGCACGATGCGGTCGTTCAGGAAGCTGCGGAAGCTCTGTCGGAACAGATCGTGCTCTTCTTCGAAGATCGACATGGTTTGGGGCACTCCTCTTTCGAACCGCAACTCAAGTTACTGCGGCCCATCCGGGGTCTCGGCATCCTCGCCCCGCACCCACTCCGAATCTGGGGTCAGATGTGGGTCACGGGTGGTCGAATTCGCACCCCAGATCGGGAAGGGGAGCGTCACTTCGAATCTGGGGTCAGATGTGGGTCACCGCTGGTCGAAATCGCACCCCAGATTCGGAAGGGGACCCAGAATCGGCGGTCGAGACCCGTGGGCGCGCCTAGATACCCGACTCTGTGGCGGGGTCGCCTGCGATGCGAACGTGTTTCATCACCCGGCGTTGGGTGATGTCGTAAGGGCGGGCCCGGTGCAGCACGCAGCGGTTGTCCCACAGCACCACGTCGCCGGGCTTCCAGCGGTGCGAGATCACCCGTGGTGCCTGGCACGCCTCGTCTAGCAGAGCATCAAGAAGTCGCTCGCTGTCGGCCGGATCCATCCCCGGGATGTCGTGGGCGTGGCGTCCGGTGAACAGGGCAGGTCGGCCGGTAACCGGATGGGTCTTGACCAGTGGGCGAAGTGGAGCGGCGTCTACCTCGTATCCGTAGGCGCCTGAATACTCGCCACCAAACCCGGCCCGGCGCTGCGAATAGCGGATCGAGTGGTGGGCGGCCAGGTCGGCGATGCGGGTGCGGGTGTCTGAGTCGAGCGCCTCGTAGGCGGCTCGCATGTCGGCCCACTCGGTCTCGCCACCCTCAGCAGGGACCTCGATGGCCTGCAGCACCGCTCCCAGCGACGACACCGGCTGGTATGTGCTGTCGGTGTGCCAGCCCTCGTTGCCCAGCAGGGTGTGCATGACCGGATGGTCGGGCCCGCGCATCGAACCATCGGGTTCGACGTTGCTGATGGGAACGATCTCGCGTCCGGCGGCCAGGTGTTCGATCGGGCCGAATCGCTTGGCGAAGTCGACCTGATCGTCAGAGCTCAGGTGTTGGCCGGGAAAGATCAGCACCGCATGGTCCAGGAACGCCTGCTCGATGGCCTGCCATTCCCGGTTGCTGAGTGCCGCCAGCGATACATCGGTGACGGTCGCCCCCAGCGTGGCTTCGCACGCTTCGATCCGCATGGCGACACCGTACCCGGTGCCCAGCACCTGGTACCTAGCTGCGCTCGTGCTTGAGGCGCTTCAGGGTTCGGGCCCGCTCGCCGGCGTTCAGCACCGTCTTGCGCAGGCGCACGAAGTTGGGGGTGACCTCGACACATTCGTCGGCAGCGATGAACTCGAGCGCTTGCTCGAGGGTCAGCTTGCGAGGCGGGGTCAGGCGCACTGTGTCGTCGCTCGACTGGGTGCGGATGTTGGTGAGCTTCTTCTCGCGGCACACGTTGACGTCCATGTCTTCGTTGCGCGGGTTCTCGCCCACGATCATGCCCTCGTACACGTCGGTGCCAGGGCCGACGAAGAACGCCATGCGCTCCTGCAGCTGGGTGACCGCGTAGGGAGTGATCGGGCCGGTGCGGTCGGCATCGATGCTGCACACGACGCGGGTGCGAAGCTCGCCCATCCAGGGCTCATAGCCCTCGAACACGTGGTGCAACAGGCCGGTGCCACGGGTTTCGGTGAGGAACTCGGTGCGGAAGCCGATCAGCCCGCGGGCTGCGACCACATAGTCGAGACGAACCCAGCCGGTGCCGTGGTTGGTCATGTTCTCCATGCGGGCCTTGCGCTCGCCCAGCAACTGCGTGACCGCACCGACGTGTTCTTCGGGAACGTCGATGGTGAGGCGCTCGGTCGGCTCGTGCAGGGTGCCGTTGATCTCCTTGGTGACCACCAACGGCTTTCCGACGGTCAGCTCGAACCCCTCACGGCGCATCATCTCGACCAGAATCGCCAGCTGAAGCTCGCCTCGGCCCTGTACCTCCCACGCGTCGGGCCGGTCGGTCGGGAACACCCGCAACGAGACGTTGCCGACCAGCTCCTTTTCGAGCCTGGCCTTGACCAGGCGGGCGGTCAGCTTGTCGCCGTCCTTGCCCGCCAGCGGTGATGTGTTGACGCCGATGGTGACCGACAGGGTGGGTTCGTCGACCGCTATGACCGGCATCGGTCGAGGGTCTGCTGGGTCGGCAAGGGTCTCGCCGATGGTGACCTCCTCGATGCCAGACACCGCGATGATCTCGCCGGGACCGGCCTCCTCGACCTCGACCCGGTCGAGGTTCTCGGTCACGTACAGGCTGCCGATCTTGGCGTTCTGCACCGTCCCATCGGCCCGGCACCACGCAACCTGCTGGCCCCGCCGAATCCTGCCGTGCTGAACCCGGCACAAGGCGATGCGGCCGACGTATGGCGACGCGTCGAGGTTGGTGACCCACGCCTGCAACGGGTGGTCTGGATCGAAACGGGGCGCCGGCACCGTGCTCAGCAGGGTGTCGAAGAGCGGACGCAGGTCGGTGCCCGGTTCGTCGAGGTCGAGGGTGGCGGTACCCGCCTTGGCGTTGGTGTAGATGATGGGGAAGTCGATCTGATCCTCGTGGGCGTCGAGGTCGAGGAACAGTTCGTAGGTGTCGTCGATGACTTCCTTGATGCGCGCATCGGGACGGTCGATCTTGTTGATCACCAGCACCACGGGCAGGTTGAGGGCCAGCGCTTTGCGAAGCACGAAGCGGGTCTGGGGGAGCGGACCCTCGCTGGCATCGACCAGCAAGACGATGCCGTCGACCATTGTCAGCGCCCGCTCGACCTCGCCGCCGAAGTCGGCGTGCCCCGGCGTGTCCATGATGTTGATCTTGTGGTCGCCCAAGCGGATGGCCGTGTTCTTGGCCAGGATCGTGATGCCCTTCTCACGCTCGAGATCCATCGAGTCCATGACCCGTTCGTTGATGTCGGCGTTTTCGCGAAAGGCACCCGACTGCCACAACATGGCATCGACGAGGGTGGTCTTTCCGTGGTCTACGTGGGCGACGATCGCGACATTGCGAAGGTCTTCTCTAATGCTCAAAACTGCCTCCGGGCGGAACAGGCAACTCTACCGGCGTAGGTTCGAATAGTGCCGCTGGGCCTTGCCTTATGCTGTTGCGGTGGCAGACATCTTCGAAGTCAGTTCTCTAGCGCTCGACCGCTTGCACGAACTCGACCCGGTCCTATCGACCTTCGAGGGCGACTACGCGAACGCCTCAGAGTGGACCGACTTCTCGCCCGCGGGAACGGCCGCCGTCCGCGACTTCTGGCAGGCCCTGCGAACCGACGCCCTCGACGCAACCGCCGATGGTCGCTTCGGCACACTGGCACAGCGAGTCCTGGTCGACGAGTGCGACGTGCGCCTGGCCGACATCGACCGGCGCTGGAGTGTGCGAGACCTCAACAACATCGTGTCGCCGTGGCAGTACATACGCGAAGTGTTCTCCCAGGCACCAACCTCTAGCGTCGCCGACTGGGAAGCGATCTGCACTCCCTCGAGACCATGGACAAGGCGCTGGGCGGCTATCTCGATCGTTGAACGCGGGCATCGAGACTGGCGAGGTGCCCGCCCGCCGCCAGGTCGAGATCGCCATCGAACAGGGACGGCAGGCTGCGGGCCCTGATTCGTCGTTCGGGCCGATGCTCGACACCTTCGGCGAGGCAGTTGCCGACGACAGCGATCTGGCCCCACTGCGCCCCCGTGTGGTGGCCGCGATCGAAAGCGCCAAGCACGCCTACGCCCAAGCCACCGACTGGCTCGAGGCTCACCTGCTGCCCGCCGCCAACCCCCGCGACGCAGTGGGACACGACGCCTACGTCGCCGCTACCCGCATCTGGTTGGGCGCCGATATCGATCCGATCGCCACCTACGAATGGGGGTGGGAAGAGCTGGCGCGCCTCGGCGAAGACCTTCGTGCCGCGTGCGCCCGCATAGACCCCGACGCAACCGTCGACCAGGTCCTCGAGCGTCTGGGCACCGACCCGTCGATGTGTGCGGCCGACGCTCAGGAGTTCCTGGCGCTGATGCAGCAACGCCAAGAGCAGGCCCTCAGCGAACTCGACGGCACCCACTTCGTCGTGGACCCGCGCATCCGCACCCTCGAGGTCAAGGCTGCCCCGCCCGGCGGGGCCGCGGCTCCGCACTATTCGGCGCCCTCGGAAGACTTCTCGCGACCCGGACGGGTCTGGTACCCGATGGAGGGGCGCACGACCTTCCCGCTCTTCGAGGAGGTCACCACCGCGTACCACGAAGGCTTCCCCGGCCATCACCTACAGGCCGGCACCGCGTTGGCTCTCGGTGACCAGTTGTCGCGGTTCCATCGCATGTCGATCTGGCACCCGGGGTCCGGCGAGGGGTGGGCGCTCTACGCCGAGCGGCTGATGGGCGAGCTGGGCTACCTCGACAAGCCCGAGTACGAGGTCGGATTGATCATGTCCCAGACGCTGAGGGCGTGCCGGATCGTCATCGACATCGGCTGCCACCTCGAGCTGACCATCCCCGATGGTTCGCCCGTCGGCGCCGGCCAGACCTGGAGCTACGAGCTCGGTGTCGAGATGATGATGAAGGTCGCACACCAGACCAGGCACATGTCCGAGTCCGAGATGGTGCGTTATCTGGGCTGGCCCGGGCAGGCGATCTCGTATCGGGTCGGCGAGCAGGTCATCTTGGACCTGCGCGACGAGTGGGTGGCCAAGAACGGTGCCGACGACCTGCCGCGCTTTCACAACGAACTGTTGTCGATAGGTTCGGTCGGCCTCGACTTGACCCGCGACCTGGTTCGCCAGGTCATGTAGGTGCGCCAGATGACCGAGGCCGACGCCGTTGCGTCATCGCCTGGCCCGATAACCCGAACCTCGTTGGTGGCCGACCTGTCGGCCCTCGGTGTTCGAGTCGGGTCGGTGCTGATGGTTCACTCGTCACTGTCGTCGTTGGGCTGGGTCGTCGGCGGAGCCCAGACCGTGGTGCAGGCGCTGCTGGACGTGGTGGGGCCAGAAGGCACCATCGTGATGCCCACCCAGACCGGGCAGCTGACCGATCCGGCCTTGTGGTCGAATCCGCCCATCCCCGACGAATGGGTCGACGAGGTCAGGGCCAACATGCCCGTGTTCGACCCTGCGCTGACCCCCACCAGGGCCATGGGGCAGATCGTCGAGGTCTTCCGCCATGTCGCAGGTGTGGTTCGCAGCCCGCATCCGACGGTGTCGTTCGCCGCGTGCGGGCCCAGGGCACACCAGGTGTGTTCAGAACACCCGTTGACGAATCAATTCGGCGAGTCATCGCCCTTGGCGCGCATGTACGAGCTCGATGCAACGGTGCTGTTGCTGGGGGTCGGTCACGGTAACAACACTTCACTTCACCTGGCCGAAACGCGAGCGGAGTGGCCCTCGAAGTCGCTCAGCGCCGACTGCGCGAAGGTCATGGTCGACGGTGTGGCGACATGGGTCGACTTCGACGAGCTGCGGCCCGATGAGTCCGACTTCGACGCCATAGGCGACGCGTTCGCTGCGACCGGGCGTCAGATCGAGGGGCGCGTAGGTCAGGCCACCGCGCTGCTGATGCGCCAGCGCGACATCGTCGACTTCGGCGTCGGGTGGATCAGCGCGAACCGCCGCTGACCGCACCCAGCGCGACGGCTACGGCTACGGCACCCACTGCTCGACGATGCGGATGATCTGCCCGTCGGCGGTGTCGATCCACACGCCCAGCTGAAACTCCTGGGTTGAGCGCCATTCGAGCCACGTGGCGATGTCGGTTTCGTTGAACTCGGTGGGGTCGCCCGACGGATACCACAGTGCGGTGGCCCCGGGTCCCGGGTTCATCACCCGAATCGTGCTGACGCTGTTGCGGACGTAGTAGTCGTTGGGTGGCGGCGACTCTTCGCCGTCTTCGGCGCTGGCCTGAACGGCGGCGGCGCCGGTGAACCAGCACGCCAAGTCGAAGTTGATGGCCTGGTCGGACGACCCGTCCGCGACGAATCCGAACCAGCGCCCGTCGCCGAGCGGCCCTTCGCCCGGCGCGCAGCCGCGCCCATCGGCCCGTTCGGCGAGTGCCAGGCTGATCGACCCCGAACGGTCGAACTCGGTGCATTCGCTCTGCAGAACATTGAACATGCGCTCGCAGCTGCCGTCGAGTTCGTAGCGGACACGGTCGACGTCGCCGAACTGGAACACGGTCGCGTTCAGCTGCGCCAGCAGGGCGGCCGACGAGCAACTGGCAGAAGACAGCGAAACCCAGCCACCATGGTCGGTTAGGTCGACGACCACATAGCCGCTCTCGTCATGGGTGACCCTGACCAACGAATCGGCGGTGGCGGCCGAGAAGTTCGACCCGGCGCCCTCGGCGATCTCGTCTGGGGTGGGGCCCGCGACCAGGTGGGTCAAGGCGGCCTCCAGGGCGGTCATCTCGGCCAGCTCGGGTCTGGCCCATTCCTCGACTGTCGAGCAGTCGGCACCGTCGCCGGTTGTGAAGTAGACGGCCACGGCGCCACCGTCGAGGGGGACCGTGTCGGTGGGGTCGACCAGGGTGGTCGTGCTGTCGGCGCCATCGGTGGATGACGTCGCGGCGGAAGTGGTCGAGCTGGGTTGGGTGGTTGTCGTCTCGATGGTGGTCGAGGTCGAATCGACGGTGACCACCGAGTCGGTGTCAGAGCACGCCGCCAATACCACCAGGAGGGCGACGACAGCGACGAGATTCCTCATGTCGCGAACAATACGCCCACCGTCGGCTCAGGTCAGAGCACCGCCCAACACAGCGCGTCCGCTAGTCGAGAGCGCCGGAAAGTACAGCGCGTCCGCTAGTCGAGAGCGCCGGAGAGTACAGCGCGTCCGCTAGTCGAGAGCGCCGGAAAGTACAGCGCGTCCGCTAGTCGAGAGCGCCGGAGAGTACAGCGCGTCCGCTAGTCGAGAGCGCCGGAAAGTACAGCGCGTCCGCTAGTCGAGAGCGCCGGAAAGTACAGCGCGCCCGCTAGTCGAGAGCGCCGGAAAGTACAGCGCGTCCCGCTAGTCGAGAGCGCCGGAAAGTACAGCGCGTCCGCTAGTCGAGAGCGCCGGAAAGTACAGCGCGTCCGCTAGTCGAGAGCGCCGGAAAGTACAGCGCGTCCGCTAGTGGAGAGCGCCGGAAAGTACAGCGCGTCCGCTAGTGGAGAGCGCCGGAAAGTACAGCGCGTCCGCTAGTCGAGAGCGCCGGAAAGTACAGCGCGGATCATGTCGTCGAAGCTGCGTTCGCGGTCGTCTATCGACATGTGCTCGCCGCGCATGATGTGGTCGCTGACGGTGCACACGGCCAGCGCCGCGGCCCCGTTCTCGATGGCGACGCCGTAAAGGCCCGCGGCCTCCATCTCGACGGCCATGAACCCCCACCGCGCCAGCATGTCGAACGTCGAGTCGCCCGCGGGGTCATAGAAGAAGTCGCTGGTGAACAGCCGGCCGACCTTGGCGCTGATGCCCCTGGCCTCGGCCGACTCGACACACGAGCGCAGCAGGTTCCAGTCGGCAGCGGCGGCGAAGTCGCGCCCCTGCACCCTGGCCCGGTTGACGATCGAGTCGGTGCCCGCCGCCATGCCGAACACGACGTCGCCCAGGTCCAGGCCGTCGACGATGGCTCCGCAGGAGCCGACCCGCACGATCTTCTTTACGCCGAACTCGCGAATCAGCTCGGTTGCATAGATCGACAACGAGGGCACGCCCATGCCCGAGCCCTGAACCGACACCGGTTTGCCCTCGTACGTTCCGGTGAAGCCCAGCATGTTGCGAACGTCGTTGACCTGTCGAACGTCGTCCAGGTAGGTGTCGGCGATGAACTTGGCCCGCAGCGGGTCTCCGGGCATCAAGACGACCTCGGCATAGTCGCCGGCCTCGGCGCGAATGTGTGGAGTTGCCATGGCGACAGCCTGTCACAACTGGCGCGGTCGCTAGGCGACGAAGCTCTCGAGGAAGGACTTCGTGGCCGCTCGGTCTTGGGGGTCTTGCGTCGCTATACCCACTCGCAGATCGGTGGCGCCAGATTCGACGTATTGGCCCAGCCGGTCGCCGACCTCGTCGGGTGACCCGATCAGCACCAGGTCTACGGCGTCGTCGACGCCCTCGATGTCGAGCATTCGTCGGTACGAGGGCAGCGATCCGTACATGGCCGATCCGGGCCTGGCGGCTTCGATGGCCCCATCTCGATCGGAGGTGACGCAGATGTTGACCAGGGCCACGATGCGCGGATCGGGCCGGCCGGCCTCGGCCGCAGCTTCGCGTATCAGCGGCGCGATGTGTGACGCGATGGTCTTGGGGCCGCACTGGCCGACGCTGGTGCCCGCGGCGTGCGCTCCGGCGAAGGCAAGCATTCGTGGGCCCAGCGCTGCCAGCAACAGGGGCGGCGGGTCGGCCTCGACCGTGAGTGTCCCGTTGGCGACGATGTGATCGCCGCCGTGCTGGACCGAGCCGGTCTCGAACAGGGCGTTCAGGCAGTGCACGAACTCGGCGGTGCGGGCGAAGGGCCGGTCGAAGCTCTCGCCGTACATGCCTTCTGCCACGATCTTGTGCGATGGCCCGATGCCCAGGGTGAACCGGTTGCCCGTGGCCGACGCCGCGGTGGCCGCCGACGCCGCCAGGGCCAACGGGTGCCGCCCGGTCAGGGGCACTACCGACGTGCCCATTTCGGTCAAACCGGCTGCGCGTTCGCCTATCGCTGCACACGCCACGATGGGGTCGACGCCCGACATCTGCGAGATCCAGAACGAGTCGAATCCTGCCGCCTCGGCCCACAAGGCCTCGGCGAGAGCCTGCTGAACGCTGGTGACGGCCGTACCGGCTCCGTAGCCCCATCTGACGGTTGAAGAAGTCATGGGTGAATCATGGCCTAACTGCGTGCGTGACCTAGGTCACGCGTGTAGGTTCGGATTCGTAGCTGCGAGCACCCCGGGGAGATCAATGCAGATCGAGATGACCATAAACGGCGTCGTCCACAGCGGCGACGTCGAACCCAGGACACTGTTGGTGCATCACATCCGAGATTCGGTGGGATTGACCGGCACCAACATCGGATGCGACACCTCGTCGTGTGGTGCCTGCACCGTGCACGTCGATGGCCAGTCGGTGAAGAGTTGCACCATGCTGGCGGTGCAGGCCAACGGGGCCTCGATCACCACCATCGAGGGGATGGCTTCGCCAGACGGAACCCTTCACCCAATGCAGCAGGCCTTCATGGAGAACCATGGCCTTCAGTGCGGTTACTGCACCCCGGGCATGGTCATGGCGGCCACATCGTTGCTCGACGAGAACCCAAACCCGACCGAGGCCGAGGTGCGCGAAGGGCTCGAGGGCAACCTGTGTCGCTGCACCGGCTACCACAACATCGTGAAGGCCGTTCTGGCCGCAGCTGAGGGGAGCTGACATGGCGGTAATGGGAACGCGGATGCTCCGCAAGGAAGATCCCAAGCTGTTGACAGGCGAGGCCAAATACGTCGACGACATCCACGCCCCTGGCGAGCTGTGGATGGGCATGGTGCGATCGACGGTGGCCAACGCCCGCATAGCGTCCATCGATGTCAGCGGCGCACTGGAACAGCCCGGTGTGGTCGGTGCATACACCGGCGCCGATCTGTCGGAGGGTTATTGGCTGGCTCCGCTGCCGTGTGCATGGCCTGTCACCGCCGACATGTTGAACCCGCCGCACTTCCCGGTGGCGATCGAGAACGCCCGCTATGTAGGCGACATCGTCGCCGTGGTGCTGGCCAACTCTCGCTACGCCGCGGCCGATGCGGTCGAACACGTGGTGGTCGAATACGACGAGTTGCCCGCCGTGGCCACCGTCGAGGCAGCCGTGGCCGGCGAGGCCCTGGCCCACCCAGATTTGGGCACCAACAAGGCATACACGTGGGCTCTCGACCCCGACCCAGACGCCACCCAGGCCGCTCTCGACGCGTCGGCCCACCGGGTGTCGGCTCGCTTCGTCCAACAGCGTCTGATCCCCTCGGCCATGGAGCCGCGCGGTGTGTTGGCCGTGCCGTCACCCTATGGCGGCGACATCACGTTGTACTCGGCGACCCAGGTGCCACACATCTTGAAGGTGATGGTGGCCGCAACCACCGGCATACCCGAGCACAACGTTCGCATCGTGGCCCCATCGGTGGGCGGCGGGTTCGGCGCCAAGCTCAACATCAACGCCGACGAGATACTGGCCGTCGCCTTGGCCAACCGATTGAAGCGTCCGGTGCGTTGGACCGAGAGCCGCAGCGAGGCAGCACTGTCGACCACGCAGGGTCGCGGCCAGGTTCAGCACATCGAGATCGGCTCCGACGCCGACGGCAAGCTCACCGCGGTCAAGGTGCACATCGAGGCCGACATGGGCGCCTACATGCAGCTCATCACGCCCGGCACCCCGCTGCTGGGCTCGTTCCTTTACACCGGTGTGTACGCGTGCCCGAACTTCAGCTTCGTGTGCGATGGCTACTTCACCAACCTCACACCAACCGACGCCTACCGCGGGGCGGGCAGGCCCGAGGCCAGCTACGCCATCGAGCGCGGCATGGACATGTTGGCGGCCGAGGTGGGAATCTCGCCAGACGAGATCCGCAGGCGCAACTTCGCCGGCGGCGGCGAGTTCTTCGAGAACTGGGAGTGCCCCTCTGGCCTGGTCTTCGACTCTGGCCACTACGGTCCCAACCTCGAACGGGCTCTCGAGTTGGCGCAGATCACCCAGCTGCGTGAAGAGCAGGCCCGCCGTCGCGAAGCAGGCGACACCAAGCAGCTCGGCATCGGCATGTGCACCTATGTCGAGATCTGCGGTCTGGCTCCCAGCCGGGCACTCGGTGGTCTCAACTACGCAGCAGGCGGTTGGGAGCATGCCACTGTGCGCATGCTGCCAACCGGCAAGGTCGAGGTCGTGTCGGGCTCAACTCCGCACGGCCAGGGACACGAGACCTCGTGGTCGATGCTGGTCGCAGACAAGATGGGCATCGACCCGGCCGACGTTCACGTGTTGCACTCCGACACATCGATCAGCCCGCTGGGTCTCGACACATACGGGTCGCGCTCGTTGGCGGTCGGCGGTGTGGCCATAGCCATGGCAACCGACAAGGTGATCGCCAAGGCCAAGGCCATCGTCGCCCACCAGCTCGAGGCCAGCCCCGAAGACATCGTGCTCGAGGACGGCAACCTGATGGTGGCCGGTTCGCCCGAGACCGCAACGCCCATCCAGTCGGTCGGTTTCGCCGCCTTCTCTGCCCACGACCTACCAGATGGCATGGAGCCCAACCTGCAAGAGCAGGTCAGCTTCGACCCGCCCAACTTTGCGTTCCCGTTCGGCACCCACGTTGCCGTGGTCGAGGTCGACACGGTCACCGGCGGCGTCGAACTGGTCGACTACATCGCAGTCGACGACTGCGGCAACCAGGTCAACCCGCTGATCGTCGAAGGTCAGGTGCACGGCGGCATCGTCCAAGGTGTGGCCCAGGCACTGTGGGAGCAGGCCAACTACGACGAGCACGGCAATCCGCTGAACCCGTCGTTCATGGACTACCTGGTGCCTTCGCCGGCCGAGGTTCCGTCGATGAAACTCGACTCGACCGTCACCGCGTCGACGTCGAACCCCCTCGGCGTCAAGGGTGTCGGCGAGGCCGGCACCATCGGCTCGGCCGCAGCTGCAATCAACGCCATCGTCGACGCACTGTCGCCCTACGGCATCAAGGACATCGAGATGCCGGCCACACCGCAGCGGTTGTGGCGAATGATCAACTCAGCCAACCAAGGAGCTTCGGCATGATCCCCGCAGCATTCGACTATGCAGTGGCCGAATCGGCCGAACACGCCATCTCGCTGCTGGGCGAGCACGGCGACGAAGCCAAGCTGATGGCAGGCGGTCACAGCCTGATTCCGATGATGAAGTTCAGGTTGGCCACGCCCACGATGGTGGTCGACGTAGGTCGCCTCGACGATCTGCGTTATATCAACGTGGGTTCTGACACCATCAGCATCGGTGCCCTCACGCGCCACACCGAGCTCGAGCACTCGGCGGCGCTTCGACAGGCGTGCCCGATGCTGGCCCATGTCGCGTCGAAGGTCGGCGACCCTCAGGTTCGGCACAAGGGCACGCTGGGTGGCACCTTGGCCCACTCCGACCCCGCGTCTGACCTGCCGGCAGCGGTTCTGGCCCTGGGCGGCACCATCGTGGCAACCGCCCCCGGGGGCTCGCGAGAGATCGCGGCAACCGACTTCTTCACCGGGTATTTCGAGTCGGTGTTGGCCGCCGACGAGATGATCACCGAGGTGAAGGTGCCGGTTTCGACAGGCGGTTGGAACTATCAGAAGTTCAACCGTCGGGCCCAAGACTGGGCCATCGTCGGGGTTGCGGTCGCCGAGGGTGGCAAGGGCGTCGCTCTGGTCAACATGGGCTCGACTCCGCTGCGGGCCTCGGCCGTCGAACAGGCCCTGGCATCGGGGGCGTCGATCTCGGAGGCTGCGGCGCTTGCAGCCGAAGGCACATCGGCCCCCTCAGACCTCAACGCCGACCCCGACTATCGCGAGCACCTGGCTCGCATCCTCACCGAGCGGGCCCTATCCGCCGCCTCCTCCTCCTGATCCGAAGTGTCTGTCTGCAGCGCCCCTATCGGGGCGCTGCGACAGGGCGCCTCGGGGTGAATCGGGTGCTGAGGCCGGCTCGTCAGCCGAGTTCGACAATCGTGTCGGCCATCTCGACCACCGCGGGACGGTGGCTGACCATCAACATCGCCGGGCGATAGGTACTGCGTAACCGCTGCCACAACATCAGCTCGGTTTCGACGTCGAGTGCGCTGGACATGTCGTCGACGATCAGCAGCTGGGGACGGCGCACCAGCGCCCTGGCCGCGGCGGTGCGTTGAGCTTGTCCGCCCGACAAACGCATGCCGCGCGGCCCCACGACGGTGTCGACCCCATCGCCCATCGACGCGACGTCTGACTCCATGCACGCTGTCCACAGCGCCTGGTCGAGTTCGTCGTCTGGCATACCCAGCAAGACGGTGTCGGCCAGTGCCTCGCTGAACAGTCGCGGAACCTGGGGCAGATAGGCCGTGCGGGGCGGCACCAGGAAGGTCGCGGGGTCTATCGCCTCGCCGTTCCAGTAGACCGATCCCGTCGACTCGACGAGGCCGAGCACGGCTCGCAGCAGCATCGACTTGCCCGAACCGACGGGCCCGCTGACGACAACCAGTTCGCCGGTGCGGATCTCGAAGCTGACGGGCGGCACGACTCGCCCCGACTCGGCGTCGTGCACTGCCGACAGCCGGTCGACGCTCAACACTTCCAGTGGCTCTACCTCGGGCCGTCCGTGAACCAGAGGTGGGGGACCGTGACGCAGGTTGGTGGCTGTCTTGATGACAACCGGCGGCCGGGTTCGGTCGTGGGACAGCTCGGCCAGACGGTCGACCGACACCTCGGCTTGGCGGTAATAGGTGGATACGCGGCCGGCCCAGCGGGACAGGTTTGCGATTGTGGTCACGTAGCCGACGAACAGCGCCAGGTCGCCCGCCGAGAGATCGCCGGCCGTTGCCGCCGACGCCACGGCTATCAACACCGCGCCGACAGCGACCTCGCCGGTTCCGAGGCCGAGCGACCGCACGAACTCTGCGCCGACCGTGTCGCGCAGCGCCACCGACGCACGGCGGTCGTTCAGGTCGCCGAACCTCTGCGACACCGCCTGCTCGGCCCCGGCCGTCTTTACGGCCAGGATCGCACCGAAGGTATCTCCGATGAAGCTGGTGACCGACGCGGTGGCCCCGCGCTCGGCCTGACGCCACTCCTTGAGCTTGGGACCCATCGCGGTAGCGATGGCCATGGCTATCGCCACCGGAATGGCCACGGCCACCGCCGCCCAACCGCTGATGCTGGCCATGACGACCACCGCGATCAGCGAGGACACGACGGCTCCGGAAACATCGAGCGACACGTCGAGCACCATCGCAACGTCCTGTACATCGTCGCGGAACCGGCTGACCGCCTCGCCTGGCGAGCCGGGCAGGCGCTTGGAAACCGGCCCGCCACCGGTCACCAGCGAACGGAACAGGTTGACCCGGGGCAGTGTCTGCCACCCGACCCACATGCCGTGCCATTGCACCGCAGCTGCCACCAGCAACAGCCAACGGCCGGCCTCCACCACAATCACACCGGCAACCAGGGCCCATGGCACCGACACCAGGCCGGCACTGAGTTGGTCGATTATCTGTTTGACCAGCCAGCCGGTGACCAGCGGGGCGATGAAGAACATGACCCATCCGACCCAGCCGAACGCGTACGACAGGGGATCGGCGCGCAGTATCCGCCAACAAAAGGCGAGAGTGCTGATCTGTGATTCGTCATTGCCGGCCGTGCCCGTCATGTGAGGGCCTCGTCGACATCGATGCCACCCGCTGCCATCTGCCTGAGGCGCGAATAGGTCGATGTCGGGTCGTCGGCCAAGGCTTGGCGTTGACCCCACTCGACCAGGCGCCCTTCGGACAGGACCGCGATGTGGTCCATGTGCTCGAGCGTGTCGAGCCGGTGGGCGATGACGATGGCGGTGCGCCCGGCCAACAACTCGGCGGTGGCCTGGGCGATGTGGCGCTCGGTCTCTGGGTCGAGGCGGCTCGATGCTTCGTCGAGCAGCACAACCGATGGGTCGGTCAGGAATGCGCGAGCGAAGGCCAGCAGTTGAGCCTCGCCGGCCGACAACCCCGAGGGCCCGTCGAGCTTGGTGTCGAGACCGTCTGGCAGTGCGGCCAGCCACCGGTCGAGGCCCACCCGGTTCAGGATCGACTCCAGGGTGGCGTCGTCGGCCGGCCTCGAGCCCAGGAGTGTCAGGTTGTCGCGCACCGACGCGCGCAACACGTCGACGTCTTGGGTCACCACGGCAACGTGCCTACGCAATGCCGATCTCTCGAATCGGCGCACGTCGATGCCCGCGATCGAGACCGACCCTCGGGTCGTTTCCCACAGCCGCAGCAACAGCCGTCCGAGTGTGGTTTTGCCCGATCCCGAACGCCCCACCACGCCCAGGTGGGTGCCGGCGGGAATCACCAGGTCGAGGTCGCGCAACACCGGGTCCTCAGATGACTCGTAGGCGAAGGTGACACCGTCGAAGCGGACTTCGGCTGCGCCCTCGCCCACAGCGTCGTGGCCCAGGGGGCCGTCGTCGAGCGCGCTGCGAGTATTCAGTATCTGGTTGGCTCGACGGGCCCCGGCGAAGGCTTTCTGGAACTCCTTCAACTGCTCCGCGATGAGCTCGAGTGGCATGCGCATCAGCTCGCTGTAGCGATACAGCGCCACAACCTGCCCGACGGTGACCAGGCCGTTGCGTTCGAGGGCGAAGCCCACGACCAGGGTTGCAGCCGAGCCGACGCCGAACGTGATTGCCGCGGCGGCGTATGCCCCGTCGCCGAGCAGCGACGCTCGCCGTGCCGCCCGCCACGACATTGCAGAATGCGACATGAGCCTGCCGACTGCGTACTCGCCCGCGCCGTTGGCCCTCAGATCCTCGAGCCCGCCGAGGCGCTCCTCGAGGTCTCCGTACAGCCGTGCGTTGACCTCGCGTTCGGCTTCACGTGCCGGCACGGCGGCCAAGCGGAGGCGGAACAACAGGTAAGCGCCCGACACGGTGGTCAGGGTCAGCACCAGGCCCGCCCGCAGGTCGATCGAGAACGCCACCACCAGCATCGCCACGGTCAGTACGGCGTTGCCGACCACCTGAACCAGCACGTTGGTGAAGAACGTGACCATCGCAGTGACGTCGCCGTCGATCCGCTCGATCAGAAGGCCCGGGCTGTGTCGCGAGTGCCACGCCATGTCGAGATGTGCCGAGTGATCGGCGAGCCGTTTTCGGAGGCGGTTGCCGGCGCGCCACGACAGATGGACCGAGCGCCAGGTGACCACCATCAACAGAGCCTGGGCCACCAGCGCCAGAACCACGTACAGCGACGCCAGAGACACCAGCGATGAAGCATCTGCGCGCTCGATTGCCAGGTCGACGAATCGTGCCAGCATCAGTGGCAGCGCCAGGCGTATCGCCAGCATGGCCGTCAGCACCACGGCCACGACCAGGAAGCCGAGGCGCTCGGGCCTGATCGTTTCGGCGAGAAGGTCCGCCTCGGCTCCTCGTCTTCTGGCCATGACGTCAGAGTAAGTGGCAGCCTCGTTTCGTCTTTGGCCATTTTCGCTGTTCACGAGCCAAGTGCGGCCCCGATCCGGTCCAAGTGCCCTGTCCCGGCGCCCCGCTAGGGGCGCCAGGGACAGACACTTCGGCACGGGGCGGTGGAGGGGTCTTTCGGCCCTTCGCACACGGCGCCGCGAGGGTTTCAATCGGTGAACGAACCCCCGGGGAGAAGGTAGGGGACACATGAGTGTCGACAAGGTCCGCAACGTCGTTCTGGTTGGCCATTCCGGCAACGGAAAGACGAGCCTGCTGGAAGCAATGCTGCTGAGGGCCGGATTGATCAATCGCCTCGGACGCGTCGAGGACGGCAGCACCGTGGGCGACTACGACGTCGACGAGAAGTCGCACGGGCACTCGCTTGCGCTCTCCACAGCCCAGATCGAATGGAACGGCTACACCGTCAACGTCCTCGACACGCCAGGTCATGCCGACTACAAGGGCGACGCCCTCATGGGACTCAGCGCCGCCGATCTGGCGGTGTTCGTCATCGACGGCGTCAGCGGGGTCCAGTCGCAGGATCGGGTTCTGTGGCGTCACGCCGAGCAGATGAAGATCCCCAGAATGCTGTTCGTGAACAAGCTCGACCGGGCCCGCTCGTCGTTCGAGCGCACGCTCGGCGAGATCCGGGAGGCGTTCGGCGCCCACGCCGACCCTGTCGAATACCCCATCGGCGCAGAGTCGAGCTTCCACGGCATCACCGACCTCATCACCGATGAGGCGTTCGTGTACGACACCGGCAAGGCTGCCAAGGCACCCATCCCCGAAGACCTGGTCGCAAAGGAACACGAAGAGCACGAGCACCTGGTCGAGGAGGTCGTCGAGCTCGACGACGAGTCGCTGAACGAATACCTCGAGGGCCACGAACCCTCGGCCGAGAAGCTCGAGCAACTCCTGCACGAGGCTCTCGATGCCGGCAGTGTTTTCCCCGTGTTGTGCGGCTCGGCCACCGGGCCGATCGGCGCCGACCATCTGCTGGACATCATCTGCAAGGTGGGCCCCGCCCCTGGCGACCTGGGACCGGTGCTGGCCGAGGCGGGCGACGATGCTGTGGCCCTCGAAGCCGATCCGTCGGCGGCCGCGGTTGCGTTCGTGTTCAAGACCCGCGTCGACGACTTCCTGGGAACGTTGTCGTTTGTGCGGGTGCTGTCGGGAACCATCAGGTTGAACGACGAGCTGGTCAACTCCCGCACGGGCGGCACCGAGAGGATCCGCCAGCTGGTGGTGCTGAACGGTGCGGATCATCGCTCGGTCCCGTCGGTTTCGGCCGGGCAGGTCGCCGCCTTCGCCAAGCTCGACGACACCGCAACCGGCGACACTCTGGCCGCCGGGCAGGCTGTGATCGCTCCGATGCCTGCACTTCCGACCCCCGTTTACAGCGTGGTGATCAGGGCTGCGCAGCCGTCGAACGAGGACCGGCTGGCGTCGATGCTGAAGCGTCTCGAATCCGAAGACCCCACCCTGGCCACCGGGTTCGATCCGACCACCAGGCAGACGACCTTGTCGGGTGCGGGCGAGACCCACATCCAGGTGGCCATCGACCGTATCGAGCGTGCGGGTGTGGAGGTCCTGACCGAACCCACCAGCGTCGCCTACCGCGAGACGCTTGCCGGTTCCGTCGAGGTCGAGGGCAAGTTCAAGAAACAGAGCGGCGGCCACGGCCAGTTCGGTGTGGCAAACGTGCGATTCGCTCCGCTCGAGCGCGGCGCAGGGTTCGTGTTCGAGAGCGAAGTCCACGGCGGGGCGATCCCGAAGAACCTGATTCCGGCGGTCGGCGCCGGCATCGAAGAGGCCATGGGGCGCGGCGGCAAGCACGGCTTCCCCCTTGTCGACATCGCAGCCGTTTGTGTCGACGGCAAGTACCACTCGGTCGACTCTTCGGAGATGTCGTTCAAGATGGCCGGGTCGTTGGCGTTGCGAGCAGCGATCGACTCGGTCGGGACCGTCGTGCTGGAACCGGTCAGCGAGCTGACGGTGGACGTGCCCAGCGAACACCAGGGCGAGGTGCTCGGCGACCTGAACTCGCGGCGAGGACAGGTGATGGGTTCTGTACCCGACGGCGACATGGTTTCGATCCAGGCCGTGGTGCCCACCGCGGAGGTGCAGCGCTACGCGATCGACCTCCGGTCGATGACCGGCGGCACCGGAGCCTTCTCGATGACGCACCACGGCTACCAGCCCGTGGCCGAAGCACTGATCAGCCGAGCCGCCACGCAGTGATCACTGCCGGCTCCTTTGCCGAGCCGGTCCGCTGCCGACAAAGCGGGTGTGCTGAAGCTGCGCTCGTTGACACTCGCCGCACGCCCGAGGTTGGCCGGTCTGGTCTGGACCGGTGACGATCAAATAGACCTGGGCACCCTGTCACTGGGCGACGCGGTCACCCTCCGAGGGCCAGGCCGAGCCACCCATCAGATGAGGTTGGGCGCTGCGTCGACCACTGGCGAAGTGGCCGAGTGGCGCTTCGTCGAGGTCGACGCTCGTGGAGACCTTCCCATCGAGGTGGCGGTTGCCGACACAAATGGCGAGGTTCACCACACCGCCGTTTCGCCCTGCCTTACCGTCTGGGCTTGGCCCGATGCTGCGGGCTCGACGCGCTTCGACAGCCGGGTCGAGTTGGCCTGCGTGGACGGCACCGACCCGTTGTGGTTGTCGGAGTGGCTTGCGAAGGTCTGCGGGCTGCTGGACTGGAACCAGCAGATAGCGGCCAGCAGCGACGTCTATGCCACGGCGATGCCAGACGAGCTGTACTACGAGCACGTGCGCCGCAATTTCGTCGACCGGCTCGCAGCACCACGAGCAGCTGCTTATGCGACCGGTACCAGCGTCGACCATGAGGATCGACGGTGATGGTGTTGGCGTGTGGTTTCTGGTGGTGCCGGTGAGATGGATGAGATAGTCGCCGACTTCTTGAGCGAGTCGAGAGAGGCGCTCGACGCCATCGACGACGACGTGCTGGCCCTGGAGCGGGGCGCGGCTGATGCTTCGGCCATCGAGCGGGTCTTTCGCAGCGTCCACACGGTGAAGGGCACCTGTGGGTTCTTCGGGTTCGGGCAACTCGAGCAGCTGAGCCACGCGGGCGAGAATCTCCTGACCGCAGCACGCGATGGCCAACACGAACTCGGTGCGGACTCGATCGACGTGCTGCTGAAGCTGATCGACCGAGTGCGTTCGGCGTTCGTGATCATCGAACAGACCGAGTCGGATGACACCCTCGCCATCGACGATCTGACAGATGCGATCCATCAGGTGCTGACCCGGCCCCGCATCGGCGACGTGTTGGTCGAGGCCGGAGCGGCCGACCGAACCGACGTCGAAATCGCCGCCACCGAACAACAGCTGGGTGACCAGCGGCCGATCGGCCAGATCTTGTCCGACCAAGGCAAGGCCGACATCGAGCAGGTCGAGAGCGCGGCTGCGACCCAGGTCCGCTCGGGTGGTGGGGCGACCCTGAGGGTCGACGTCGCACTACTGGACCAGCTCATGAACCTGGTGGGCGAGTTGGTGTTGGTGCGCAACCAGATTCTCGCCAACGACGACGCCGGTGAAGGCGCTCAGTCCGACGGCGCAGCCCAGCGGCTGAACCTGATCACCAGCGAGCTGCAAGAAGGCGTGATGAAGACCCGCATGCAGCCGATCAGCGCTGTGTGGCGCAAGCTCCCACGCATCGTCCGGGACCTGTCGAAGCAACTCGGCAAGCAGGTCAAGGTCGAGATGATCGGCGAGGGTACAGAGCTGGACAAGACGATCATCGAGGCCCTCAGCGACCCGATGGTTCATGTGATCAGAAATACCGTCGATCACGGCATCGAGGCGCCGGAAACCCGTTTGGCCGCCGGTAAGTCGGCCGAGGGCGTGCTGACGATGAGGGCATGGCACGAAGGTGGCCAGGTCAACATCGAGGTCAGCGACGATGGCGGCGGCGTGAACCTGGACCGGGTCAGGGCGGTGGCGACCGAACGCGGGTTGGTCGATGCCGAACGGGCTGCGATGCTCAGCGACAACGAGGTCGCCAACCTGATCTTTCTGCCGGGGTTCTCGACGGCCAAGACAGTGTCGAACGTGTCTGGTCGCGGCGTGGGCATGGACGTGGTCAAGACCAGCATCGAGAAGATCGGCGGCTCGGTCGAGGTTCGCACCAGGACCGGCCAGGGAACCGCATTCAGGTTCAAGATTCCGCTGACCCTGGCCATAGTGCCGGCGTTGGCGATCGGCTGCGCCGGCAACTGTTTCGTCATCCCACAGCTGAGCCTGATCGAGCTGGTTCGCCTCGACGGCTCGAGCAGATCGGGGCGGATCGAGTCGGTGCATGGCTCGCCCGTGTATCGCCTGCGAGATCGCCTCCTGCCGATCGTGCATCTGCGCGAACAGCTGGGGCTGCCACCGCTGGCCGAACAGGGTGTTACCAACATCGTCGTCCTGCAGGCCGACGAGCACGAGTTCGGTCTGGTGGTCGACGAGATCAGCGAGACCCAGGAGATCGTCGTAAAGCCGCTAGGGCGACTGCTGCAGGACATCCCTCACTATTCGGGAGCAACGATTCTGGGCGATGGAAGCATCGCCATGATCATTGACGTCATGGGTCTGGCCCAGGCCGCCCATGTGATCACCCGCGAGATCGAACCCGATGTCGCCACACGTTCGGGCACGGCCGACAATGCCGATTCGTCGCAGACGCAGGCGTCGGGCCAGGGCGAGACACTGTTGTTGTTGGACGTGGGCGAAGACCGTCGCGTCGCGATCTCGTTGTCCGATGTTGCACGGCTCGAGCGCTTCGGCTCACACCAGGTCGAGCAGGTCGGTTACCAGGACGTCGTGCAGTACCGGGGCGAGCTTCTGGACATCATCGACGTCGGCACCGCGCTCGGCATGGCCGACTGGCGAATGCGTGGTGAGTCGCAGATCGAGGTGGTCGTCTATCGCCATCACGGTCGCGAAGTCGGACTGGTGGTGTGCGGAATCCTCGACATCGTCTCGCGTGCCACCTTCGGCGAGCACGACGGGATGGATGTCATCGACGGCCGCGTCACCGAACAACTCGATGTTGCCGAATTGGTCTCGCGGTCGATGCCGATGGCTGCGACCGGAGGAGGCTGGTGATGGATACGACCCTCGAAGCCGCGGCCGGCGTGGCGTCACAAGCCAGGCGCATGTGCACGTTCAGGGTGGCCGATCTGTGGCTGGGCGTTCAGGTGGACGACGTGCAAGAGGTACTGCGCAACCGCGGTATCACGACGGTTCCCCTCGCTCATGCAGCCGTGCGTGGGCTTTTGAATCTTCGCGGTCAGATCACAACGACGATCGACCTGAAGCGTCGCCTGGAATTGGCCGGCGACGGTTCTGAGCAAGGCGGCGCACACCTCGTTGTCCGCCACATGGGCGAGTCGATAAGCCTGCTGGTCGACGCGATCGACGACGTGATCGACGTCGACCCTTCCACGTTCGAACCCCCGCCCGAGACCGCCACGGTCCAGGTGCGAGAGCTGATCTCGGGCGCATACAAGCTTGAGGGCGCACTGCTGTTGGCGCTCGATATCGATGCCGTTCTACGGATCGGAGCAACCCTATGAGCCCGTGGTTCGAAGAGCCTCAGACCAGACTCGATCCTGGCGTTGCGCTCGTGGTCGACGACTCGCGGGCGATGCGCTTGCTGTTGGCCCGCAGCCTCAACCGCTGTGGGTTCCGGGCATTGGAGGCCGGCGACGGTTTCGCGGCCATGGACCTGCTCGACTCGCTTGGCGCCGTCAGTCTGTTGCTAGTGGACTGGACGATGCCGACGATGAGCGGGGTAGAGCTCATCCGGCGCATCCGTGAAGATCGCCGATTCGCCGACGTGCCGGTGCTGATGGTGTCGTCGGAGACAGCGCCCGATCGCATGGGAGAGGCGCTCGAGGCGGGCGCCGACGACTATCTGATGAAGCCGTTCGACGCAGCGATGTTGGCCTCAAAGCTCGAGCTGCTCGGCTTCGAGATCGCCGACCCAGAGGCCATGGTGGAGGCTTGAGGTGAAGCTTTCGCTGGCCGACCAGCAGTTCATCCGCGAGCTGGTCGAAGCTCGAACCGGCATCAGGATCGACCCGACCAAGACCTACCTCGTCGATCAGCGCATCGGCGATCTCAGGCTCGAACTGGGTTTGGCGTCTCCTCAGGAGGTGGTCGAGACCGTTCGCCGCAACGAGTTCGGTCCCGTAGCCGAGCGCGTCATCGACCATCTGTCGACTCACGAGACGAGCTGGATGCGGGACCTGACGCCCTTTAGGGCAATGGCGCAAACGATCTTGCCCGAGCTGGCCGAGGCTCGACGCGACAAGGTGCGTATCTGGTCGGCTGGCTGCAGCACCGGCCAGGAGGCATACAGCGTCGCCCTGACCATCGCAGAACACGTGCCCGGCCTCGCCCACCGAGTCGAGATCGTCGGCACCGACGTGTCGAGGGCCACGGTCGCCAAGGCCGAGGCGTCGGTCTATACCCAGACCGAGGTCAATCGCGGCCTTCCGGCCGAGATGCTGACCAAGTACTTCGAGCGTTCTGGCATCGAGTGGCGTCCCAACCCGGCGATCCGCCAGATGGTCAGGTTCACCCATCACAACCTGTTGACGCCGGCGGGTGCGCTGGGGCGCTTCGACCTGGTGTTGTTGCGCAACGTCATCTTCTATTTCGAGCCGCCCGTGATCAGGCAGGTGCTTGGCCACGTCGGCAGGGCGATTGTGCCCAACGGCCTGCTGCTACTGGGATCTGCCGAGGTCAGGTACGGATTCGAGAGCGGGCTTTCTCCCGAGCGGATCGGCAACGCCACCTTCCTGCGCAAGTCGCCTGTGGCGAGACCCGCGATCGGAGCGGAGGTCAGGTGATCACCAACGACACACTTCGCGAGATCGTGTCCCAGGTGTGGGAGGTGCAGCTGGGTCTCGAGTTCAACCCGGTCGACACCCCAGAGCGCGACACAACCCAGGTCTATTCGATGCGCGTGCGCATCAACGGCAGCTGGAACGGCGAGATACGGGCATGCGCCGGCCGCAAGGGCGCTGCCGTGATCGCCAAGGCGGTGTTCGGGTTGGACCTCGACGATCTGTCCGAACGCGACATAGCCGACGGTATAGGCGAACTGGCGAACATCGTCGGTGGCAACGCCAGGGCTCTGCTGGACGGCCGAACCTTCATCGGGCTTCCAGAACTGATCGAGCGGTGCAGCGGATGTGAGCCGCAGTCTCAAAACGCGATCGTGGCGGTCGATGTTGGAGGAGATGTGGTGGTTTTCTCCTCGAGGCTCCGCCCCGGCGAACAAGACGCTCCTCACCGGAGCGGTGAAGATCTCGTGACAACAACCGAGAGCAGTTGAAAGAGGATCAGAAAAGATGATCGACAAGCTCAGCATCAAGAAAGTAATCGTGGGCAGCTTCGCAATAGCGCTTGTTGTTGTCACGGCCACCGGTCTCTACGTTCGTTCGACCGTCAACGGTCTCGACGAAGCGCACGTTCAGCAGCAGCAGCTCGAGGCCTTGAAGAAGGACCTGCTGGTCATTCAAGAAGAGATGACGGGCCAGCGAGCCATTCAGGCCGAGCTGGCGATCACCGGCGACGTTGCCCTCGCAGAACAGTTCGAGGAATCGGCGGGCAGGGCATTCGCTCAATGGGATCTGGCGCTCGAGCGCCCCATGGCCGAAGAACTCGAGCTGGCCGACGCCGTCGAGCGCATCATGGAGATCGACGTTGTTCACGATGCCACGTTCGGTGATGTGCTGGTTCCGGCAGCCGAAGCTGGCGACCAGGAAGCGATGTTGGCCGCAGCGCCGACCCTCCAGGGTATTTCGCTTCAATTCAAGGCCGAGATCGACTCGCTGTTGGACGACGTCGAGGGTTTCTCGGCCCAGTTCGACGCTGCTAGCGAATCGGCTCGCAGTGACGTGATGCAGGCGCTGTTGCTGGCCTCGCTGGCTTCGATCGCCGTGATCATAGGCCTGGGAGCGACCACGATGTTCGTGTTGCGCCGCCGGTTCAGCGGCGAGATCGCCGCTTTGGACGAGGCGTCGGTTGACCTGCGCAAGGCGGGTGAAGAGCTGGTCGACCAGTCGGACGCCACCCGAGAAGAGCTTCTGTTCATCGCCGCCTCCAGCGAGTCGGCAGCCGGCAACATCGGACAGCTCACCAGCTCGATCGACGACATGACCGGTGCTATCCGCAACATCGCCACCAGCTCGGCCGAGGTCTCCTCGGTTGCCAGCGATGCCGTCGACTGGACACGGGTCACCAACGAGACCGTCGCGAAGCTTGGCGATTCTTCTGCCGAGATAGGTGAGGTTCTCGAGGTCATCACGTCCATCGCCGAGCAGACCAACCTGCTGGCGCTGAACGCCACCATCGAAGCCGCCAGGGCCGGCGAGGCGGGCAAGGGTTTTGCCGTGGTGGCCAACGAGGTCAAGGAACTGGCCAAGCAGACCAGCGCCGCGACCGAGCGTATCTCGGCTCGTATCGGTGCGATTCAGACCGACACCGCCGAATCGGTGAAGGCCATCGACCGCATCTCGCAGGTCATCGAGAAGATCTCGGACCTGCAGCAGTCGGTTTCGGCTGCGGTCGAAGAGCAGCACATCACCACCGGCGAGATCGGCTCGATCGTCGCCTTGGTCGTCGACGAGGTCGAGAGCCTGTCGCACCGGGTCAAGGATGCATCCGGCGTCGCCGAGCGTGCGGCCATGACCGCAGGCGGCACCAGGGCCCGCACCGATGCCGTTTCGGCCGTGGCGGCCAACATGCGTAGCTTCGTCGGCATAAAGCACCTGAACTCGGGCGAGCGCCGTGCCGATGATGAGGTATCAGTCAACGCCTGACGGTGTGAGAGCAGGTCGCAGTCGCCTTGAAGGTCGCAGCAGCAATCGCATCCGAGCCATGCCGTGAGGCGGTTCGAGCGTTCGTCGACAAGACCCCTGGTCTCGAGCTGATCGACTCGGACAGCCAAGCCCGTCCGTTGTTGTCGAGAATCGGCAAGCGGGCGGACATCCTGGTGACCGACGTCGTCGTGGCTTCTGGCCGCGACTCGCAGCTGGTCATCGAGACGGCGGTTTCCGGCGTGGCGCGTGTGGTTGTCATGGCCACCGTCGCCCCGCCGAACGCTCGGAACCTGCGGCGGGCTGGCATCGCCGTGCACAGGGTGTTCGACGAGCAGTCAAGAGATCGCGAACTGCGCATCATGTTTCGGGTCCCGCCCGACCGCAAAGCGCTGGGCGAGAGGATGCAGCCAAAGCCTGTCGCTTCTTCTCGCGACCGCCCAGAACGCGCGAAGAACCCTTCGATCGTGGTGGTTGGAGCGTCGACCGGTGGGCCCGAGGCCCTCGTCACGTTTCTAGCCGCACTGCCCGAGCGCATGCCCGTGCCCGTCGCCATAGCGCAGCACGTCGCCGATACACCTGGTGCCGCCAACCAGCTGGCGCGTGTCCTGACCAACGGTTCGGGTCGCCAGGTGGTGGTGGCCGGGCCGGGGATCGTCGCTCGTCCCGGGCCGGTGGTCATGGCGCCCGAGGGCAAACACATGCGGATCGACAATGCTGCTGGTCGGGTCTCGCTGACCGTCACCGAGCCCCGCCAGGGGTGTAGGCCCTCGGTCGACGAGTTGTTCGAATCGACCGCCAGGAACTACGGCAATCGGGCCATTGCAGTGATGCTCACCGGCATGGGCACGGACGGGCTCGAGGGATCGCGGATGCTGTACGAGGCCGGTTCGCTGGTGATAGCCCAAGACCAGAAGTCGAGTGCGGTCTGGGGTATGCCGGGCGCCGTCGTGCGCGCCGGCCTGGCCGACGAGGTCTTGGCTCTGGGCAAGATCGGGCGCTTCGTCGGCGATCGAGTGGGCCGGGCTTCGCGCGTTTGAAATACCTGTGCAGATTCGAACCCAAGCGCATCGCGATTGCTAACAATTCGGCGCTGACGTTCCGATGGATTCCCGTGCACCACTCATACGCGGAGGTCGAACAGTGAACGTGCTCATCATCGACGACAGCTCGGTCATGCGAAAGCTCGTCCGACGCGGTCTGAGGCAGGCCGGCTTCGGAGGCCTGGAGGTCGAAGAGGCCGAAGATGGCCTGGCTGGTCTGGAACAGCTGCGCACCGGGCGCTACGACGTGGCCCTGGTCGACTGGAACATGCCGAACATGACCGGCATCGAGATGCTCGAGGTGGCCAAGGCCGAGAACCTCGACGTCAAGATCGGCTTCGTCACCTCGGAGTCGACCGACGCCATGCGCGCCAGGGCTTCCACCGCTGGTGCCGCATTCTTTGTGACCAAACCGTTCACCCCCGAGTCGCTTCAAGATGCGCTCGGCTCGACCCTCGGATGATCTGACATGGACTATCCCGCTCCTCACGAAATCCAGAAGTGGCTGGCCGACCTGGCCGCCGGGCAAGACATCGTCGTCAGCCTCAGCACCGACATCGACACCGGTGTGATCGCCGGCAACGTGTACGAGTTCATCGACGATCACGATGCGGTTCAGTGCGTCGTGGCAACCGAACGTTCGCTCGCCAACGGCCTGGGTGCAGCGCTTGCGATGATGCCCGCGTCGAGGGCCAGCGACGAGCAGGACGAAGAGCTGAGCGAGTTCTATCGCGAGGTCATCAACGTTGTCTCAGGGTTGATCAACAACATCAACCCCGTCCACATTCGCCTGGTCCCCGGATCTGACGGCCATGCCGAATGGCCCGGGTACGAAAGCGCCGTCTATGCGGTGAAGGTGGGCTCCTACGGCGAAGGAAAGATCGCTTTCGCCACCGTCTGACGACCGACTTGCAAGTGCACCAGACCGTCATGCCCCGCCCACTGGGCGGGGCATTTTCGCGTCATCGCTCGGGCAGGTCGTAGCGGGTGTTCCATTCGCTCAGCACCGTGGGCACGTCGACGAATTCGTAACCCAGGTCGAGCATTCCGTCGAGCACCTCGGCCAACATGTCGGGCCCGAAGAACGGGTGATAGAAGAACGCCGCCAGATTGTCCTCGACCACCATCTGCAGTCTGGCGTTGGCCACGATCTCCGACGGCAGCGTCGCCGGATGCTGGTTGAACGGCGCAGGTTCGACGTTGCCGAGGTTCTCGGGCAGCACCAGTTCTGCGTAGGTGTCGACCACGGGGTACGGGAACCATTGGTTCAGCCAGCCGTTGCCCCCCGGCAGTTCGGCGGCGTTGCTGAGGTAGTACAGCGACCGTTCGAAACGGGCGTCGAACATCGGGGCCAGAGCCTGGTAGTCGGCCTGGGCCGCCGCGTAGTGGGGGAACTCGAACACGGTTGGCTCGTCGAAGCCGGCTTCGAGCATCTCGATCATGGCCGACTGGATGCGCAGGCGTGTCGACTCAACCATCTCGTCGGGGAAGGGCCCGTCCTCGACCACGTAGTCGTTTTCGTCGAGATGGGCCGAGAAGAACTCGTAGTCGGCGCCAGATGTTCCGTCGTAGGGGTTGGGCGTAGAGCCGCGCTGGTGGGTGTAGCCGTGCAGTATGACGGTGCCGCCCCGTGACTGCGCATACCTGATGGCCTCCACGACGTCGGGCGAATCGGCCAGACGCAACTCCATGCCGTAGTCCCAGACCTCGGCAGGGTCACGCCACACCGGGTACACGGCCATCGAGAACGGTATGTCTCGCTGCGCCAGTACATCGGCGATTGCCATCAGCATCTCGGGGTTCTCGGCCGGGCCGATGTCTTCCAGACGAACCATCGCCCGGTGCCTCGTGAGCCGGTCGGGGTCGAACAGATCCTGCATCTGGTCGGCCAACACCAGGTAAGACATGTTGTCGTCGTGGTACGCGAAGGGTGCATCGGCCAAGGCGAGGATCCTCGGCGTACGAACCGCCCACGGTGTGGTCGTGCCGTCTGCCAGTACCGCTGTGGCCACGACCTGGGCCGAGGCGCCGGCCGGTTTGAGGGTGGCCAACACTTCGGTGGCATCGGAGGGCAGGGTCAGCTCGACGCCCCGGTACACGACCGTTGTGGGCGACTCGACGACAGGTGCCTCGACGGCCAGCTGCTGATCGGCGCTGAGCTGGGGATGCCTGACGAACAGCTGGTCCAGCCCTGGACCCATCCAGATCAGCGGAACATCGCTGGAAGCTATGTCGTCCAAGAGTGAATCCGGGAATCGCTGGCCAACGACCGACGACACAACCGCCAGCGCGTCGAACTCGTCGAGCTGCCCTGGCTGGTAGGCGCCGGCAGCGATGCGCGTCGAAGGACCGAAGGCTCCCAAGAGGTTGGCGGTCATTATCGCCTCGCCCTCGCCCACGTAGCCGAACTCGCCGGCCTCGCTGTACACAACCAGCGTCGCCGGACCGTCTGGAAAGGAGGCATGGCGGTTGTCGGGCAGCTGGTAGCTATCGCCAACGGGCACCGTGGTGGTAGTGGTCTCTTCGAACGACGCGACCGCGATGCGTGTGGGCTCGGCAGAGCGGGTGGGCTGCGAATCGATCGTGCGCAATCCCAGCGCTGCGATGGCGGCTGCCAAGACCACGACTATGGCCGTCGATCGTTTCATCGACGCTCGCAGTCGAACTCGTCGGTTGGCTCGCCCAACAGCGAGGCAACGATGCGGCGCGACGCGTGTCCGTCGCCATAGGGGCTGGCGCCGATACTCATCGCCGCGTGGGCGTTTGTGTCGTCGAGCAACAGGCTGACCTGTTCGACGATGGTGGCCGTGTCGGTGCCCACCAGCCGCGCCGCCCCGGCCGCGATGGCCTCGGGCCGCTCGGTCACCTCGCGCATCACCAGCACGGGCGTGCCCAGTGCCGGCGCCTCTTCCTGTATGCCACCCGAGTCGGTGAGTGCCACAGTGGCGCGCTCCAGCAAAGCGACCATCTCGGTGTGATCGACCGGGTCGACCAGCAACACGTTGTCGAGACCGCCCAACAGCTCGGTCGCGACCGCTCCGACATTTGGGTTGGGGTGGACCGGGTACACGACGCACAGGTCGGGCCGCGTCGCCGCCAACCTCGCTACCGCGCCGAGCGCGTCGCGGAGAGGCTTGCCGAAGCTCTCGCGCCGATGTGCCGTCACCAGCAACAGCTGTGAAGTCTCGGGAACCCGGGCCACCACCGAGTTCGGCCCAAGGTCGTTCATCCTCTGGATTTCCAGAGCGTCGATCACGGTGTTGCCCGACAGCACGATCTGGGCCGGATCGATTCCTTCGCGAAGCAAAGCATCGCGGGCCCCGACGGTTGGTGCGAAGTGACGGTCGGCGACGTGACCGGCAACGATTCGGTTGATCTCTTCTGGCCACGGCTGTTTGCGGTCGCCCGACCGCAAACCGGCCTCGACGTGGCCTACAGCAACCTCGTTCCACGCGGCGCACAGGGCAGCTGCGGCCACGGTGGTGGTGTCGCCCTGCACCAGCACCCAGTCGGGCTTCGAGACAGCGATCACCTCGTCCATGGCCTTGATGACTCGATGCGCCACTCCGGCGACGGTCTGCCCGGGCGTCATCAGGTCCAGATCGATGTGCGGTTCGACGTCGAACCTCTGCAGCACCTGGCGCACCAGCTCGCGGTGTTGGCCGGTGAGGCAGACGACGTGGTCGACCCCGCGTTTGGCCAACTCGAGAGCCACCGGCGCCATCTTGATGGCCTCGGGTCGGGTTCCGATGACGACCATCACCTTCATCGTCCAAACTCCTGGATCAGGTCGTGCGGGCCGACGAACTCGAACCCCCGTGCGATCAGCGTGTCGACGACCTCCAGCAGGGGAGCGGGGTCCAGGTAGGGGTGGAAGAACATCGACGACACCGAGTCGCTAACCACCGCGACTCGCTCTGCGTTGTCGATCAGGTCTGCGGCGCTGCGGGAGTCGTTGTTGTTGTATCCGACCTCTATGTAGTTACCCATGTTCTCGGGCAACACCAGCTCGCCGTAGAAGTCGACGACGGGGAACGGCAGCCACTGGTCGTCGTGAACCGAACTCAACGGCTGGCCCGACAACAAGCCGCCGAAGTACATCGTGCGTTCGTACCGGGCGTCGAACGCGTCGGCGATCGTCTGGTAGCCGACCCAGTGCGCTGCATAGTGAGGGAACTCGAAGATGGTCGGCGCGTCCAACCCGGCAGCGGCGAACTCGGCAAACCCCCAGGCGATGCGGTCGGTTATCCAGGCTTCGTCGGCTTGAGCCGGAGGCCCGTCGTAGACAACGTCGTCGTTGGCATCGATGTGGGTCACGTAGAACTCGAAGTCCTCGCCAGACACCCCGTCGTAAGGGTTGGGCGCCTCACCCAACTGGTGGGTTATGCCGTGCATCAAGAGGGTTCCGCCCGATGCTTCGATGTGTTGCAGAGCCTCGACCACCTCGGGACGATCGGCCAGGCGTATACCCGTGCCGTTGTCGTAGTGGCCCAGCGGATCCATCCAGACGGGATAGACGGCAACCGAGAACGGCACCCCGCGCTCGGCCAGCGCGTCGGCGATGTCGACCAGAGCCTCTGGGTCGGCCCATGGGCCGACGTCTTCGAGCCGCACCATCGCACGGTGGCGTTCTGGCCTATCCGGGTCGGCCACGGCCAGTATCCGATCGGCCAGCACCAACCCACGATCGGCCTCGGTGGTGTACGAAAAGGGCACCTCGGCCAACCATGTCAGGTTGTCTCTGACCACGGCATAAGGCATCTCCGACCCGTCGGCCGAGCTGACCGTGGCCAGAACCTCGGTGGCCGCGCCGACCTCGAGGCCAACCAGATCGCCGGCCCGGGCGTCGCGCGGCAGGTCGACGTTCTTGTACCTCACCGCCGACGGTGCAGCCACGGCGGCGGTCGACGCCCAGCCGAGCGAGTCGAAGAAGTCGGGGGCCAGCGCCTCGATCTGGTCGAGATTGTCACCCAGCCACAGCGTCGGGTGGCCGTTGGCGATCGACCGGACCAGCGCCACCGACACCGGCGCCTTCGGATCTGAGTTCACATAGATCGCCAGGTCGGAAGCGGCCACGTCGTCCGCTGTCACATAGGCGGCGTCCAGATACCGGACCTGGGCCACGTTGCCGGCCAGGTTCCCTGCCATCACTGCGTACAACTCGGCGGTCGCGTTGTCGTCTGCAGCATCCCAGGCAACTAGAACCTCGAGGTCGGGCGCTGCGACAGTGCGGCCCGAGGGCAAAGGCTCTCGTACGGTCGAAAAGGGGCTACCGACGGGCACTGCGGCCCTACCGGGCAACGGCTGAGCGAAAGCGGCCCTGCCGAACAACACAGCAAGCACCACAGCGGCCACCAGCATCAACATCGCAACCGGCGACCCGTTCGACCTGCTCGATTTGGCGGATGCGCTCACGCGATCCGCTCTGTCCGATTTGGCGGATGCGCTCACGCGATCCGCCGTGTCTCATCGTCGTCTTCTGGGGTCGACTCGCCGTAGCCGCTCTCGCGATCGCGGAACACCACCACATTGGACTTTGATCCGAACATCGGGCCCGGGCCAATCTCGTCGCTGTCGTCTGCTGGGGCCTCCTGGGTGCGTACCGTCTTGGCCCAACCAGCCCGTCCCAGCGCGTGGCGATACACCGCTCGCCACCCCGCGAAGAACCAGACCCACGTGAACAACCCGTATGCGTGAGCCGCTACCAGACCCTTCCAAAAGCCGATCTCAGGCTCTGTGCGCCAATAGGCGGTGGCGATCAGCGGTGTGGCCAGGAACCCGGCCAGGTACCACCAGGGCACTATGGGTCCGGCCGTCATTGCAGCGGCACTGGCCGACGGTTCCAGAGCGAAGCTCCTGAACATCGCGGCGGCCGCAGCCAGGATAGGAATCGATATCAACAACATCGCGGCCGGGAACAGCAGGTGGATAGTCAGGTCGACCTTGGCCCGCAGGCGTTGCCCCGAGCGCCAGATGGCGGGCAGCGACGACCAACACTGCAGATGGCCCTGGAACCACCGGGTTCGTTGCCTCAGCAGGCGTCGACCGTCGTGCAGCCCCTGCTGGTGGACGGCGACGGTTTCGTCGAACACCGACCGCCAGCCGTTGATGCCCATCCTCAGACCCAGGTCGAGGTCTTCGGTCAGGCAGTCGCTCCAGGGTGCAGCGCCCAGTTCTCGCAACGCCACCAGCCGGGTGAACTGTCCGTTGCCGCCCAGGCCCGTGCTGCCGATGTAGTTGCGGCCACCCTGGAAGATTCGGGCATAACCCGCGAACTCGACGTCTTGCATCCGGGCCAGCCAAGACCTGAACCGGTTAGAGATGCGCACCGCAATCTGCACGGCTCCGATTTGGGGATCGCTGAACCATGCCTTCACCGCGTCGAGGGTTGCCCCGTCGACCTCGCTGTCTGCGTCGAACACGGCGACCACGACCGACTGGGGGTCGATTCCCTCGGCGCTGACGGCAGCGTTCACGGCCCCGTATCCGGCGTTGAGCGCGTCGCCCTTGCCGGTGCGAGCGTTGGGCGCGTGGCGCCGATACAGAAACACCCTCGGATGGCCGAGCGACTCGACCATCTCGGCGGTGCCGTCGGTGGACGCGTCGTCGATCACCAGCACCCTGACGTCTGGTCCCAGCGACACCAGCGACCTCACGGTCTGCACGACCACCAGGCCCTCGTCGAGGCACGGAACCAGGCACACCACCGTGACCGGTGCGCGCTGATCGGGCCTTCGCGGCGCCCTGGGCCTGAATACCAGAGCCATGGCGATGGCATATATGGGTCCCACCAGGCCGACCGCCAGAACGGCCAACCACGCCGGCGAAGTCATAGCTCGGCCTGCCGCGCGTGTCTCCGATACAGCACCGCGTAGCCCGAGATCACGACGATCGGGGCCAACAGCCAGGTAGGAACAGATTCGGCGAACGAGAAGCTGGGAGCCCACTGCATGGCGAGGATGCCCGCAGAGGCGAAGAAGCTGGCGGAGTACATGGGTGCGGCGACCTCCGTGGCGCGACACTAGTCACCACGTTCGGTCGGTGTAAATAGCCCCTTCAGCCACTGAGAGTGTCTGAAAACCAGTTGTAGATAACCAACTCGGCCACTTTTGCCCGCGGCGTGTAGTCGGTTGCCTGGTCGTCTCCAGCGTCGGACAGGTCGTCCCATGCCCACACCAGCAAGCCGGCGAAGTGTTGCGAACCGGACCACGCGGCGCGGGTCGCCTCGAACGCCGCAGCCTGCTCTGCCTGATCGGCTTCGAGGTCACTCTGCCAATCCCATGGGGCCACCACGGCACCGTGCACGCTTCGATAGCCGACCTCTGTCAGCAGGATCTCGCGGTCCCATGAGCGCGCCATCGCCTCGAGCGCTTGCACATGCGGCTGCCAGCCGGCCACCAGCAAGTCCACATCGTCGGTAGGGCGATCGGCGAGGGGCCAATAGGCGCTGACCCCGATGAAGTCGAGGTCATCCCAGAACCCGATGGTGTCGAGGTCGGTGTAGTTGGCCGAGTACGTCAGCGTTCCGGCGAACTCGTCGCGAAGCTGGGCGATGAGCGCTCGCCAGTTCTGCTCGTGTCGTTCCAGCGAGATCAGCTCGGTGCCCACGATGATCATTCCGGCCCCGCTGCGATCACCCACCTGGGCCACCTCACCCATGAGCGTCGCGTAACAGTCGAACCACTGCTCGACATCGTCGGGTTCGATTTCGCCTCGATAGGTGTCGTCCGGCAGGTCGACCATCGGCTTGATAGCGACCTCGAGCCCAGCGCTGCGCGCCAGCGCTGCGACCCGCTCGATGCCCTCGAGCGAAACGGTCTGGGGTCCGGGCGCCGGGCACGAAGAGCCGAGCTCGTCCTGGTACCAGGTGATCGTCAGCGATATCCAGTTGGCTCCGATGTCTGCGATCTGGGCGACGTGTACGGCATTCTCGGGCCGGTCGTATCCGTCGGCGGCCCACACCGGGTAGCTGATGCCCATCACCGGCTGTGGCGATGGCTGTGGCAGTGCCTGCTGCTGTTGCTCGCCCGAACAAGCCGTCAGCACCATCATCGACACGCACATCAGAATCCAGCGGCCGAGGCCGTTTCGTCGGCTTGGCGCTTTGCCCGTCGGCCTCACACGACCTCTGCACGGCGTGGTGGATCGGCCCCGACGCGCTGAACCGTAACCGCCGCCACCCGTCCGGCGAAGTCGAGGATGTCGCGCCATGTGTCGAGGTCTACTCCGGCCGCTGCGTCGCGGGTGGCGACGCCCAGCTCGTGCAGCCGGGTCAGATACCCGCCGCAGAACGAGTCACCCGCCCCCACCGTGTCGACCACATCGACACGCTGCGACGCGGCGGTGGTGTTGCCTGCCGGGGTGTATGCGGTGGCCCCTTGCGCTGTGGTCACTATCAGGCAGCACACGCCGCGGTCGAACAGGTCGCGTGCGATCGCATCGTGGCCGGTGCCGGGCCAGATCCAGTCGAGGTCGGCGTCCGACGCTCGCATCACAGCCACATGGGGCAACCACCGGCGAAACCAGGTGCTCCAGTCCGATCGGCCGCCCGAGCCGATTATCTGCGGCCGAACGTTGGGGTCCAGCGAAACGAGCCCCTGATGCGTCGCTGCCACCTCTGCCAGAACCGCTGCGCCAGGCCGCCGGAACAGGCCCAGCGTGCCACCGTGCAGGATGTGGGGGCCGGGCCCGACCGCGCCCATGTCGGGCCGGTCGAGGGCTGTGTCTGCCGTGCCCTGCCCCTGGAAGGTGAACACCGGCGGGTCACCCTCGACGATGGCCAGGCAGGTCGGCTCGGGCCCACGCTGCGTGAGCGTGGTGTCGACCCCCGAGTCGACGAGGTGCTGCCAGATGATCTCCCCGTACGAGTCCGTCGACACCTTGCCCAGAAACGCCGCCGGGGCGCCGAGCCTGGCCGCAGCCACGGCCGTGTTCATCGGGCCACCACCAGGATGGGCCGTGCCAGACCTGGCAATGTCGATAAGGGCTTCACCTGCACAGATGATCATCGGCGTCACAGTAGTTTCCCGGGTCTGGCTTGCGCCCATAGGTATTTGACCGTACATTCGTGATTTGCTCGTGCCGGGAGATGCTGCATGACGAAACTGGGGTTCCTGCTCGACAGCGACGGCTGCATTGGCTGCCATGCCTGCACCGTCGCATGTAAGAGCGAGCACGATGTTCCGCTGGGGGTCAACAGAACCTGGCTCAAGTATGTGGAAACCGGCGAGTTCCCCAGCACGGCCAGGCATTTCACGGTCATGCGTTGCAATCATTGCGATGACGCACCATGCATGACCATCTGCCCGACGTCGGCTCTGCATCGCACCGACAACGGCGTGGTCGACTTCGACACCGCTCTGTGCATCGGGTGCAAGGGCTGCATGAACGCCTGCCCTTACGACGCCATCTACATCAACCCCGAGACCAATGTCGCCAACAAGTGCAACTTCTGCAACCACCGGGTCGAGGTGGGTCTCGAGCCGGCGTGTGTGGTCGTGTGTCCGACCCACTCGATCAAGGTCATCGACTTCGACGACGTCGACAACGAAGCCCGCAAGATCATCGGCCGTGAGGACGTGGCCGTTCGCTCCCCAGAGCAGAACACCAACCCCAAGGTGTACTACCGGGGTGCCAACCAGGCTGCCCTCGACCCGCTGCGCAGCCGAATCCCCGCCGACGGGCTGATCTGGGCCGACACCACACCCAACCATCCCACGCCGCCTCACATCGACGCCGGTGTGATCGCCCGCACCACCTACACCACCGGCTCGCACCCCCTCACCTGGAAGGGCAAGGTGTCTGGCTACCTCGTCACCAAGGCCATAGCCGCCGGTGTCATGTTGGTCGCCGCGCTGATGGTGCTGATGGGTCATTCGGGCGAGCAGGCCGCTGTGGGCGTGGTGCCCCCGATGATCGGTGGGGCGTTCCTGGCCGTCACGGGTGTGCTGCTGATCGCCGACCTCAAGCGGCCCGAGCGCTTCTATTTCCTCATCACCAAGGGCAATTCGAGCAGCTGGTTGGTCAAGGGTGCATACATTCTGGGCGCCTACGCAGCCGTGATGGCGCTCTGGTGGATCGCAGGCCTTGCCGATTCGGGTGGCGTGCTGAAGCTGTTGGCCGTGCCGGCCGCCGTGCTGGCCGCGGCGACCGCCGGGTATACCGCCTATCTGTTCGCCCAGTGCGAGGGCCGCGACCTGTGGCAGAGCGAGCTGCTGTTGCCGATGCTGCTGGCCCAGGCGGCCACCGCCGGTGGGGCGACCTTCCTGATCCTCGACCTGTTCATGGACCTGCCCGAGGTCGCTGCGGTCCGCTGGGTCACCCTGGGCGGCATCGCTGCCATGGCCCTCGTGCTGTTCGCAGAGCTGTCGGGCAAACACACCCGCCATGTCGAGATGGCCGTGCACGCCATGACCAGGGGCGCATACATGGGCAAGTTCTGGACCGGCGTGGGCCTCGGGATGCTCGCCCCGCTGTGTGTCCTGGTGTTCCTGGTGGCAGCCGACATCTCCAATCCCGTGCTGGGAGCCATCGCCGGAGTGTCGGCCTTGGCCGGCATGTGGGCATACGAAGACAGCTACGTCCGCGCCGGCCAGTCCGTGCCGTTGAGCTAGGGGACACGATGACCGACTCGAACTATCGCAACGTCAACGCCGGGCTGTCGAACTTCCCGCCCCACGAACGTTGGCACGACTGGACCGAACTCGACGCCAAGCAGTGGCCCAAGCGGGTCGAGCGTAAGTACACCCTGGTGCCCACCACCTGTTTCAACTGCGAGGCCGCGTGTGGCCTCGTGGCATACATCGACCAAGAGACCGGCCAGGTCACCAAGTTCGAGGGCAACCCCGAGCATCCCGCCTCTCGCGGCCGCAACTGTGCGAAGGGCCCTGCAACCGTCAACCAGGTGCACGACCCCGAGCGCATCTTGTACCCGATGCGCCGAGTGGGCGAGCGCGGCAGTGGCCAGTGGCAGAGGGTGTCGTGGGACGAAGCCCTCGACGACATAGCGGGCCGTATCCGCACCGCCATCGCCGAGGATCGCCGCGACGAGGTCATGTACCACGTGGGCCGCCCGGGCGAAGATGGCTACACCGAGCGGGTTCTGGCCGGCTGGGGCGTCGATGGCCACAACAGCCACACCAACATCTGCTCGTCCAACGCCCGCATCGGCTACCAGAGCTGGATGGGGCACGATCGCCCGTCGTCCGACTACGCCAACGCCGAGGTCATCTTCTTGATCTCGAGCCACCTCGAGACCGGCCACTATTTCAACCCGCACGCCCAGCGCATCATCGAGGCTCAGCAAAAGGGCGCCAAGGTCATCGTCGCCGATCCGCGCCTGTCGAACACCGGCTCGAAGGCCGACTACTGGTTGCCCACCTGGCCCGGAACCGAGGCGTTCCTGTGCCTGGCCATCGCCAGATTGCTGATCCAGAACGACACGTGGAACAAGCGCTTCGTCGAGCGCTGGACCAACTGGGAGACCTATCTGCGCGAGACCAGGCCCGACCTGCCGGTCGAGTTCGCCTCTATGCGCCAGGCCCTGCTCGACGAGTACTCCTATTACACCCCAGAAGAGGCGGAGCGGATCTGCGGGGTAGATGCGGCGACCATTCGCGAGATCGCCGACATCATCGGGGCCCACCCCACCAAGCTGGCCACCCACAACTGGCGCGCCGCCGGCGCCGGCAACCTGGGCGGCTGGCAGGTGGCTCGCACCCTGTTCTTCCTGAACGTACTGACTGGTTCTGTGGCCACGGTCGGCGGCACCGCCGGCAACGGCTGGAACAAGTTCAAGCCCCACGCCCCCCTGGGCAAACAAGACATCGAGCACTGGAACGAGATGTCGTGGCCGCAGGAATACCCGCTGGCCTACCACGAGATGTCGATCCTGTTGCCCCATTTCCTGAACGAGGGCCGCGGCAAGCTCGACGTCTATTTCACCCGCGTCTACAACCCGATCTGGACCAACCCCGACGGGTTCACCTGGCTCGAGGCGCTGAAGGACGAAGCCAAGGTCAACTGTCACGTGGCGTTGACACCGACGTGGAGCGAGACCGCCTGGTTCGCCGACTACGTGCTGCCCATGGGCGTGGGTTCAGAGCGTCACGACATCGCCAGCTTCGAGACGCACGCCTCGCGCTGGATCGGTTTCCGTCAGCCGGTCATGCGCCGTTACGCCCAGATCAAGGGCGAGAGTGTCGACGACAACTCTCGCGTTTATGACTTCAACCCCGGCGAGGTGTGGGAAGAGAACGAGTTCTGGCTCGACCTGTCGTGGCGTATCGACCCCGACGGGTCCATGGGCATCCGTAAGCATTTCGAGAGCCGCGCCAACCCAGGCAACGTCATGCCCATCGACGAGTACTACGGCCTGATGTTCGAAGAAGAGGTGCCCGGCCTGCCAGAGGCCGCCGCCGCTGCAGGCCAGACGCCGCTCGAGTTCATGCGCGACCGTGCTGCGTTCGAGGTACCCGGCGAGGTCTACGAACCCTACGAGAAGCCGGTCGACGCGGCCGCGGTCGAGGGTTGTGTGAAGGACGATCTGGGGGTCTACCGCAAGCCGGGCACCATCGGCATGTTCGATGGTTCAGACGAGGCCTTCGCCAACACAGCGCTGGCCCCATTGGGCGACGGTTCACCGGCCGTCGAGATCGATGGCGAGCTCAAAGAGGGTTTCCCAACGCCCTCGAAGAAGCTCGAGTTGTTCTCGACCACGCTCAAGGAGTGGGGCTGGCCCGAATACGCCACGCCCAAGTGGATACCCAGCCATGTTCACTGGGAAGAGCTCGATCTGGCGGGCACCGAGCGCATCTTGTTGCCGACGTTCCGGATTCCGACCCTCATCCACACCCGGTCGGCCAACTCGAAGTGGCTCAACGAGATCAGCCACCGTCACCCATTGTGGATTCATCCAGAGGATGCCGAGAAGCTCGGCATCGAGGAGAGCGGGCTGGTGCGCATCACCACCCGCATCGGCCACTTCGTCATCCAGGCCTGGCGCACCGAGGGCATCCGACCCGGCGTCGTCGCAGCTTCGCACCACATGGGGCGCTGGCGTCTGGAGGAGGAGAAGGCCCGTTCCTGGGGTGCAGGCCTGGCCAAGATCACCAACGACGGCACCCAGTGGAACCTCAAGCGAACCAAGGGCATCAACAGCTACGACTCGGCTGACCCAGATACCAACCGCATCTGGTGGAACGACACCGGCGTGCATCAGAACCTGACGTTTGCGGTGCAACCCGACCCCATCAGCGGCATGCAGTGCTGGCATCAGCGGGTGCACGTGACCCCGGCCCAGCCGGGCGACGAGTATGGCGATGTCTCGGTCGACACCGCCAAGGCCCGCGAGGCTTATCTCGACTGGCTCGACAAGACCCGCCCGGCACCGGGCCCTCACGGGCTGAGGCGGCCCCTGTGGTACGCCAGACCGATGAAGCCGGTGGCCGCGGCGTACAAGCTCGAAGGCTGAGCCGGTCGCCGTGACCCGCGAGTTGCTGGTGGTCCGCCATGGCGAGACCCAATGGGCGACTGCGGGCAAACACACCGGCCGCACCGACATTCCACTGACCGACCTCGGGCGCCAGCACGCGGCAGCGGCCGGCAAGATGCTGGGCGGTTGGTACATCGACCGGTGCTACACCAGCCCGCTCAGCCGGGCGCGCGAAACGGCCGAGTTGGCAGCGGTCGACGCCCCGACCTTCGTCGACGATCGGCTGGTCGAATGGGACTACGGCATCTTCGAAGGCAGGCGCACGTCGGAGATTCGCCGCGAGGTTCCGGGCTGGACGATCTGGAGCAGCCACGACGGGGCAGGCGAGTCGGTCGACGATGTCGGGCGTCGCATCGATGCGTTCATCGACGATCTACTCGATCCGGCCACCGCGCCCGAGCGGGGGTCGGGTGTCGACATCGTGTTCGCACACGGGCACAGCCTGGCCGTGCTGATCGCCAGGTGGCTCGGTCTGGCGGCCATCGAGGGTCGGCGTTTCAAGCTGGCCACCGCCACGGTCAGCTGGCTGTCGTTTCACCGAGAAGACCGGGTGCTGAAGGTGCTCAACCACCGCCTGGGCGATCAACTTCCCGGCCCCGGTTAGCCGTCGTCATCGCCAGCCCTCTGGCACGGGTACTGCTACCACTGCTCGATCGACTTCGAGCCTGAACGGTGCGACGTGGGTCGCCCAGAGGCCTAGTGGGCCGGGCAGACGCCGCGGGGTGCCGGGCCTTGAGCGTGACCGCGGTCGGGTCGATGTCGCCGCGGACGCGTGGTGGCTACTGGTCGTGTCAGTACTGACACACGCTGTGATGTTTCTTTATCAATAGAGACTGTCCCACCCCTTCAGTAGGCTTTCGATCACAGATCGAAAGCCTGTTCGACCCGTTGGGGTGAGGCGGGAACAAAGAGGGGAACATTCATGGTGGAACCAGTGATCTACACGACACAAGAACTCGACGTTTGTCGTCGGGAAGCCGACCTGCTGATCGAAACCGGCCGCCGTATCACCCAGGCCCACTATCGGCTTGTTGTCGGGTGCGCGGAGTTTGCTGATGGGCCGGTGTGGATCGCAGACGGAGAACCATCGGCCGCGCACTGGTTGGCGCCCCGCCTCGACGCCTGCGCGTCCACGGTGCGCGACTGGATCCGAATCGGCCGCGCTCTGCGCGTTCTTGACGCAACCGCGGTTGCGTTCAAAGGCGGCCAGTTGTCTTATGCGAAGGTGCGAGCCCTCGTTTCTATGGCCACACCGGCCAACGAAACCGAACTGTTGGCTATCGCACGCACCACACCAGCAGCAGACATCGCCAAAGCATTCGCCCGCTGGTCACAACAACACGAACCCCACACCATCATCGACAACCGCCACCGCCGCACCCGCGCCATGCGCACCCGCACCGAACCAGACGGCACCGTCTCAACCAGTCTGCGACTCCCACCCCTACAAGCCGGCGTGCTCGAACGTGCCGTCGAGGCACAGGTGATGCGCCGCACCATGCAACGCGAACCCGACGGCACCTGGCCATCGCTGGCTCAGCAAAGAGCAGACGCCCTAACCGAACTAGTCACCACCAACAGCCAACACCGGTTCGAGGTCCTCATACATGTCGATCACACCGGCTGCCGGTTCCCCGACGGAACACCACTCACCGACTCGACCGTCGCAGGCCTTCTCGACCAGGCAGCCGTTCGTCTCATCGTCCACGACACCAACAGCAAACCGGTCAACGCGTCAGACGCCAGACGGCGACCAACCATCCGCCAGAAACGCACCACCCAAACCGAACAACCCGCATGCACCCAATGCGGAACCACCCACCTACCCAACCTCCACCACACAACCCCACACGCACAAACCGGCCACACCCGAACCGACCAACTCCAAACCCTCTGCACACCCTGCCACCGCAAACACCACAAAGACGGCTGAAGCCAAACAGTTCTATGGTCGTCTGGTGAACATCGAACTAGCGGCCCTGATCGTCGCCGACTACGACGCCGCCATCGACTTCTTCGTTCAGGCGCTCGGTTTCGAACTGGTGGAAGACTCGCCATCGACCACCAACGACGGGCGTCCCAAGCGGTGGGTCGTGGTCCGGCCACCGGACGCATCGACCGGACTGCTGCTGGCCCGGGCCGACGGCGACGAGCAATCCCAGGCGATTGGCCGACAATTCGCTGGTCGCGTGGGCCTGTTCCTGCGCGTCGACGACTTCGAAGCCGCCTACACCCGCATGGTCGAACACGGCGTGCGGTTCGTCACCGAACCCCGCTCAGAGCCCTACGGCGAAGTCGCAGTGTTCGTCGACCTCGAGGGCAACCGATGGGACCTGCTGGGCCCGCCGAACTAATACTCTGAGCCGATGGATTCAAACCAGTTCCCCGCGGGTGTACTCACAGGCGATGCCGTCAGCGAGGTCTTCGCCTTGGCCAAATCCGAGGGGTTCGCGATCCCGGCGGCCAACTGCATCGGTTCGAACTCGATGAACTCGGTGATGGAGACGGCGGCCAAGGTCAACGCACCGGTGATCATCCAGTTCTCCAACGGCGGGGGAGCGTTCGTCGCCGGCAAGGGGCTGGGCAGCGACATCAGGGCTTCGGTGTTGGGCTCGATCGCCGGCGCATATCACGTTCGCAGCCTGGCCGAGCACTATGACGCAAGGGTGATACTGCACACCGATCATGCAGCCAAGAAGCTGCTTCCGTGGATCGACGGCATGCTCGACGCCGGCGAGGACTATTTCGAAGCCGCAGGCGAGCCGCTGTTCAGCTCGCACATGCTCGACCTTTCCGAAGAGCCGCTCGAGGAGAACATCGACATCTGCGTCGAGTACCTGCGGCGTATGTCGAGGATGGGCATGACCCTCGAGATCGAGCTGGGAATCACCGGTGGCGAGGAAGACGGGGTCGACAACTCGGGCGTGCGCCCCGAGGACCTCTACTCCAAGCCCGAAGAGGTCGCATACGCCTACGAGCGACTGTCAGAGGTCAGCGACCGGTTCACGATCGCCGCAGCGTTCGGCAACGTGCACGGTGTGTACAAGCCGGGCAACGTCGTGTTGACCCCCAGCATCTTGGGCGACGCCCAGCGTTTCATCGAAGACAAGCACGGCACCGGGCCCAACCCGGTGAACTTCGTGTTCCACGGCGGGTCGGGCTCGTCCGCCCAAGAGATCGCCGAGGCCATCTCTCACGGCGTGGTCAAGATGAACATCGACACCGACCTGCAGTGGGCGTTCTGGGACGGCATTCGGGCCTACGAGGCCGAGAACCACGACTACCTGCAGGGCCAGATCGGAAACCCCGAAGGGCCCGACGCACCCAACAAGAAGAAGTACGACCCGCGTGTGTGGCTCCGCAAGGGCGAGGAGTCGTTTGTGGCCAGGCTCGAGCAGGCCTTCGCCGAGCTGAACAACATCAACACCCTGGGCTGAGGGCCCGCGACTTCCTAGCGGCGGGCCTCGTCGCGAATCCGCTTCTTCGTGGCTGCCCAACTGCAGATCGGGCAGGTCAGCAGATCGTGATGGCGGGCGGGGCAATATTCGCGCCCGAAGAAGATGATCTGCAGATGGCGGTCGTTCCAGGTTTCGCGCGGGAACACCGCCTTCAGGTCGCGCTCGGTGCGTTCGACGTTTGAGCCGTTCGACAAGCCCCACCTGGCGGCCAACCGATGGATGTGCGTGTCGACGGGAAACGCCGGCACGCCGAACGCCTGCGACATCACGACGCTGGCCGTCTTGTGGCCAACGCCGGCAAGCGACTCGAGGAACTCCCAGTCGGGCAACACCTCGCCGCCGGCGTCGAGGATCTGGTTGGCGGCGGTCCACAGGTTCTTGGCCTTGGTGGGCGCCAGGCCGATCTCGCGAATCAGCTCGAGGATGCGGTCGGGTCCCAGGGCCGCCATCTTCTCGGGGGTGTCGGCCAAGGCGAACAGGGCCGGGGTGACCTCGTTGACCTTCTTGTCGGTGGTTTGGGCCGACAAGGCCACGGCGACCAGCAGCGTGTAAGGGTCGGTGTGATCGAGAGGTATCGGCGTCTCGGGGTACAGGTCGTCGAGAATCTCGCCGATGCGGTCTGCCTTGTCCTGACGTTTCACCCGGGCGACGATAGCTGCGAATCAGCCCAGCACCGTGAGGACATCGGCCAGCGGTTTGCGGTGCAGATCGGGCACCCGAGTGCCGGGTAACGGGTAGCCGATCGGGAACATCACGAACGGACGCTCGTTGGCCGGCCGACCCAGCAGCTTGGTCAAGAACGCCATCGGCGAAGGGGTATGGGTGAGAGTGGCCAGGCCCATGTTGTGCAGGGCGGTGATGAAGATGCCGGCCGCAATGCCGCAGCTCTCCTTGACGTAATAGTTCTTGCGCTGGGTCCCGTCGGCCAACAGCTCATAGCGCTGCTCGAACAACACGACGATCCACGGAGCTATCTCGAGGAACTCCTTGTGGTGGTCGGTGCCCAGCGGCGCCAGGGCCTCCTGCCACTCGTCGTTCATGCGGTTGTCGAGATAGTTGACGCGTTCCTCTTCCTCGGCGGCCTCGCGGATCTGGCGTTTCAACACCGGGTCACACACCGCCACGAAACTCCAAGGCTGCTTGTGGGCGCCCGAGGGAGCGGTCGAGGCTGCAGCCACCGCCAGCTCGATCAGCGAGCGGTCGACCGGTTCGTCGGAGAACATCCGCACGCTGCGCCGTCGGCCGACCGCGGCGGTGAATTCGCCGGCGCGACGCTGCATCTCGTCTGGCGACAGGCGGGCGAAGTCGAGCTCTATGAACGGGTGTTGTGCCGCCAACTCGGGCGGGGGATAGGGGTGCTCGTAGTGTGGAGCCATGCGCACAGCTTGCCCGGTTTGGACCCGGCGCGCCCGAGGTGCACAATCTCGGCCATGACCGACGCACAGCTCGCCAGGGTCGACGCCGCAGTCGACGACCTCCTCGCCGCCACCGACGCTCAGAACATGACGCGGATCGAGTTCCGAGGGCACCAATTCGACCACGGGCTGGCCTGGGTGCACTTCGACGAAGGCCACGGCGGCCTGGGCGTGAGACCCGACCTGCAGGGTCACGTCGAACGCCGTCTGCGAGAGGCCGAAGCGCCCGGACAAGACCCGGCCACCTTCTTCATCGCCCTCATCGGCCCCACCATGCACACCCACGGCACCGACGAGCAGAAGCGGCGGTTCCTGCGGCCGATGTTCACCGGCGAGGAGAAGTGGTGCCAGCTGTTCAGCGAGCCGGGCGCGGGGTCAGACTTTGCCGGCCTGGCGACCAGGGCGGTGCGCGACGGCGACGAGTGGGTCATCAACGGCCAGAAGGTGTGGAACACGCTGGCCCACATCGCCGACTGGGGAATGCTGGTCACCCGATCCGACCCCGAGGCACCCAAGCATCGGGGCATGACGTACTTCGCACTCGACATGCATTCGCCGGGGGTCGAAGTGCGGCCGCTGCGCCAGATCACGGGCGAAGCCGAGTTCAACGAGGTCTACATGACCGATGCCCGCGTTCCCGACGCGAACCGCATCGGCGACGTGGGCGATGGCTGGCGGGTGTCGCTGACGACGCTGATGAACGAGCGCAGCGCCATCGGCGGCGGGGGAGCACCCAAGCGGGGCAGCGGCGCCATAGCGGTGCTGGTCGACGGCTGGAATCGGGCACCCGAACATGCCAAGACCCCGGCAGCCCGAGAGCGCCTGATGAAGCTGTGGGTGCAGGCCGAGGCCCTGCGTCTTACCAACATCCGCGCTTCGCAGAACCGCAAGGCGGGCAACCCGGGGCCCGAGATGTCGGTGGCCAAGCTGGCGTTCTCGTCGCTGAACCAGTCGATCATGGAGGCGGCCGTAGACCTCGAGGGCATGGCAGGCCAGGTCGACTACGACTACACGTTCCGTAGGCCAGAAGACCTGTCGGTGTCAGGCGCCGAATCGGGCGCCCATCACGCGTTCCTGCGGGTGAGGGCCAACTCGATCGAGGGTGGCACCAGCGAGATCATGCGCAACATCGTCGGCGAGCAGGTGCTGGGCCTGCCGGGCGAACCCCGCGTCGACAAGGACGTGCCCTGGATCAAGGTGCCGCGCAGCTAGCCGGACATCGGTGTCACGCGGGCCGGGGTAGTTCGGGAAGCGGAACCGACACCGGACCATGGGCGCGGTGGGCGTCCACGGCGAACTGGTGATAGTCGTCGAGGGCTTGGCGGGCTTCGTCGGTGTAATAGACGGTGCCGTCGAACAATGGGCCCTGCTTGCCGTCGATGATCGCGATGACGTCCTCGCCGGCGATGGTCTTGTTGCGTTCTAGAGCGTGGGCCAGGGCCAGAACCTCGTAGCGGTTGTCGGCCAGCAGTTGCTCGGCGTCGTCTAGCAGGCGCCGAAGGTTCTGCTCGACCCGCTCGCCGAGCGGGCCGCGTGTGGGGCTGAACTCTTCCTCTTCGTCGCCTGGTCCGCGGCCCGTGCCGCCGCCGATCTTGAAGCGCAGCGAAGCAGCATGTGATGCGACGGTCGAGCCCATTCCCCAATAGCCCTCCATCAGGGCAGCGAGGGTGGTGGCACCTTCCAGATCGCCCGAGACGCCAGACGAGTTGTCGTCGCCGAAGAACATCCGCTCGCCCGCCAGCGAAGCCAGCGACACGATGATGTCGGCCTCGTAATCGGTGCGCCAGCGCGTGAATTGGTCTTCGGGGCGCACCGATCGAACCATGCCCAGATAGGTGCCGCCCTTCTCGATGGTGGCGATGTCGATGTCCATGTGATGGCGCACCCGGTGGGCGGCCACTGCGTGGCATGCCTCGTGAACGGCGATTGCGTGACGCTCTCGCTCGATGTACTCGACGTCCTCGGATGGCCCGAGTTCCTTGAAGTGTTTGGCCGAGATGACATCGGCCCAGGTCACCGTGTCGCGCCCGTCGCGCACCGCCGTGATCAGGGCCTCGTTCACCAGGTCTTTCATCGTGGCCCCGGTCGCGTAGGGCGTGATCACCGCCAACTTGTCGACCTGGTCATCGGTCAGGTTGTGGCGCACCTTGTTGAGGTAGCCCTCGTAGGTGCGGCGGCGGCCATCCTTCGACGGGTAGCCGACCTTGTAGATGCGGTCGATGCGGCCCGGTCGCAGCAAGGCGTCGTCCAGGGCCGACGGCATGTTGGTGGCCATCATGATGAGGATGCGGTACTTGAACGGGGGTTTGGGCTTGAGGCCCAGGAAGCGCCTCACCTGGCGGTTCAGGAAGCCGCGCGGCTTCTTGAGGCCCGAGATCTCGGTCAGCAGCGCCTGCAGGGTGCCCATGCCGCCCCCTCCGCCGCCGCCCATGCCCATGATCACCTTGTCGATGACGCGGCGAGGTGGTTCGACGTCGGTGCTGGGTTCGTGGCGCCCGGCGGCCGCGTCGATCAGCGCCATCTGGGCCTCGGGCGAAAGCCACCTCATGTGATCGTCGCCGAAGGCCGAGTGGGCCATGCCCGGCCCTGGCTCGCCCGCCAACTGGCCACGGTTACCGAGCGAGTCGGCCTCGTCGAAGAACACGATGACACCACCGTGCTTCAGCGCCAGCTTGCGGAGCTTGCGGAACAGGCTCTTGACCTTGAGGATGCCCACGCCCATGAACATGTTGATGAACGCGCCCGGGTCGACGAACACATAGGGCTTGCCGGTCTCGCCGGCCACGGCCTCGGCCATCAGCGTCTTGCCGGTGCCGGGCGGACCCCACAACAACAGGCCTCCGGGCACGTGGCCGCCGCGGTCTTCGATCTCGGCCGGGTTCTCGAGGAACACGATGTTCTCGCGCACCTTGTCGAGCACCTGGTCTTGACCCCACACATCGTCGAAGGTGGTCTCGATGTCTTGTGGCATGTAGGTGTCGACCCCGCCGCGGCTGAGGAACCAGAACAGCAACACGAACTGGCCGACGATGAAGAACATCGGGAACGCGATGTTGATCCAGAACGGCACCGTTTCGGGGCCTGTGGACAAGAAATCCCAGATCGCGCCCGGGGTCTGGCCGATGCCGTCGACCAGCGAGATGTCGCGCCGGCGCGACACCAGCAGCGACACCAACAGATAGAAGGCCGTCCACTTGAGATAGCGCGCCACCCTGAAGCGCAACCACGGATTGCGACGGTCTTTCCAGCGGTCGATGCGACCCCAAACCCGGTCGACCCAGAAGTGGTTGTACCGGGGCGAGCGCTCGCTGATCAGATAGTGCATCTGGCGCAAGGCTTCGACGACGAACAGCACCAGCAGCCAGCGTCGAGCCTGCAACTGCTCGATGATGGCGTCGCCCAGTGTCATCACCGGAACGTCGGCGCGCTGGCGCCACACGAACACCACGAACAGCACCGTCATCAGGGCCAGCAGCTTGAACCGGTCGAAGGTCTGCATCGGGTGCCTGGCCTTGGGCGGCTCGGGCGGTGGAACCCAGATTTCGGAGGCCTCGACGTGGGCTGGGGTCAATCCTCCGTCACCGGCCGAGGTGACCGACCCGATGACGGGCTCGGGGGAGTCGTCGACTTCGCTCATCGTGGCTCCTCGATGGTCCAAGACGACATGATCTGTTCGATCGTGTCGAGGTTGCGTTCGAAGCAGCGTCGGGTGCACGTGACCGTGGCGATGTGTACCGACATGTCGGCCCGGTTCACCAGGGTCAGTACCCGGTAGAGGCTGTTGCTGTTGGAGAAATACATCTCGACACCCCATGCCCGAGGTTCGGTGAACTCGTCGTACCCCAGCATCGTGATCTCGGTGACGAGATCGTCGTCTGGGTTCAACGGGTCGTATCCCATGGTGCGCCGGCGAAGGGTCTCGAACGAGTCGGCCGTCGAGCCTGCGAGCGACTGGACGATGACGACCGGTTCGGTCCTGACGCCCAGGTCGGTGTCGATTGGGTGACCCACAGCCACCACGTCGGGCCCGAAGTCGTCGACCCGGTCCCAGTCGGCCGGCGCCGCGAACTCGACCGAGTCGCCGGTGGTCAACGTCTGGGCGGTCGGCGGCCCACACGCCGCCAAGGCGGTCGACGCCAGCAGGGCAACGACGGCCATCGAGAAGGCACGGCAAGCGAGGTTCATGGCGTCAGCTCGATCGAGTCGACGATGGCGTCGATTTCGTCCGCGGATCGCAGGTAGCACTGGGTCGAGCACGAGACGTTGACGCTGTAGACGGCCGAGCGGTCGGGGCTCAAGAACGCAGCCAGCACGGTCGTGGAAGACCGACCATCGACGACCGTGTCGAACCGGATCACCTGACCCTCGTAACCCCGGTCGTCGAGGTAGCGCTCGTAGAGGGTTAGGCGGTGAGCACCGTCGTCGCGCGACGGGTCGGTCCCGTCGAAGGTGGCACTTTCGCGCAGGGTCTGCAGCGACACGCGGTCGCGGGCCTCGGCCGAAAGGGCGGTGGACGACATCATGACGAACGGCTGCTCGACCCCGAATCGGCCGGCGTGGTCGAACGTGGCCTCGGCGTCGGCGTCGGCACCCATCATCCAGCCGCTTTGCCATGCGTCGAACGCAAGCACGGTGTATTCGTTGGGCAGCGCCAGCGACATCGTTCCGTCGTCGCTGGTGACGTACTGCCTGCTGGTTTCGAGGCCGCACGCAGTCAGCGGCCCACCGAGCGCGACGAAGAACAGCACAGCGGCGACTGCCCGGCGCATGCCCAGTCGCAAGAGCTCCCCGCTCGACCCAGACAAGGCCCGCATCGTATACGCCAGAGATCGGTTGGTACTACGGTGCGTCGATGGCTGGTGAACGCAGCGTGGGCCTGTTGCTGTACAGGAAAAGGCCGCCAGAGGGCCACGTCGAGGTGCTGATCGCCAAGATGGGCGGCCCGTTCTGGGCCAACAAGTACGCCCATTCGTGGACGGTGCCCAAAGGGCTGGTCACCGAGGCCGACGCCGACGACGCCGCGGCCGCCGAGCGCGAGTTCGCCGAGGAGATGGGCAGATCGGCACCACCCGGGACCTCGGCCGACCTGGGTACGTCGAGATCGGGCTCGAAGACCATCGTGGTGCTGGCCCGAGAGGGCGACTTCGACGCCGACGACATCGTGTCCAACACCTTCGAGGTCGAGTGGCCGCCGCGGTCGGGGTTGGTTCAGCAGTTCCCCGAGGTCGAGCGTGCGAGTTGGGTGACCCCGCAAGACGCCAGGCAGTTGCTGGCCAAGAGCCAGACGGTGTTCATCGACCGGTTGCTCGAGCTGTTGGCAAACACCGGTGAGGTCAGTGGCTGATGGCCTCGCACTCGTGGCACTCGATCTGGATGGTCGAGTGGGTTACCCCCAGCTCGGCCTCCAGGGCCTGGGCCATGGCGTCGATCAGCCCCTGAGCCGCGTGCAACGACAACTCGCTGTCGAGCACAACGTGTGCGGTGACGCTGACCTTGCCGCTGCCGAGCCCTCTGACGTGCACGTGGTGAACCTGCTCGACGCCATCGAGGTTGCCGAGCACGGAATCGACCGAGGCGACCGTGATGTCACCAGGACTGCGGTCGAGCAGCTCGTTGCTGGCAGCCGCCAGCACCGCCAGGGTCGATCTAAGCACCACCGCGTTCAGCACCAGCGACGCCACCGGGTCGAGCCACTCTGCGCTGGTGGTCGCCAGCAGCACACCGGTCGCAACCACGATCACTGAGCCGCCCAGGTCGATCAGCAGGTGCAGCCGGGCGGCGCGTACCGACAGACCGGATGCGCCGTTCAGCGCAAGCACGCTGAGTCCGTTGATGGCTATTCCGATGAGGCCGATGGCTATTACCCCGGCTCCTGCCACCTCGACAGGATCGAACAGGCGGTGGATCGACTCGTAGGCCACCCAGATGATCGACCCCAGCAACAACAGGCCAGACGTGAAGGCGCCTAGGGCGTCGACCTTGCCCCAGCCAAATGTCATGGCGTGGTCGCTGGGACGCCTGGCGAGGCGCAGGGCGACCATGGCGGTGACCAGGCCCAATGCGTCGACAACCTGATGCAAGGCGTCGGCCAGCACCACGACCGAACCGATCAGCAGGCCCACGACCACCTGAACCACCGCGAAACCGACGTTTACGCCGGTGGCCAAGCTGAGCCGCGCCACCGAGACATCGGTGCCGTCCGGCCCGTGAGAATGCTCGTGTCCGTGAGAGTGCCCGTGGCCCAAAGCCATGGTTCGAGGTTAGGCGCTGACCGCCCGCCAGCAATCGATGATGGCCTGCGCGCTGTCGACGATGTCGTCGGGCGTGGTCGCGTGCGATGACACGCTGAGGCGCATCGCCCGTCTGGCGTGCCAAATGGTTCCGCCGGCCCAGCACCGGCCGTCGGCCTGCACGGCGGCGATCACCGCATCGGTGGTGGCGTCGTCACCGAAGGCCACCAGGGCTTGGTTCAGCACTACGGGCGTCAGCACCTCGGCGCCAGCCTGGGCAAGCAGCTGAGCCAACTGGGCGGCACGGTCACTGGTGCGATCGACCAACTCGGCGATGCCTTTGCGCCCGAGAGATGCCATGGCGGCCCAAGCCTCGAAACCGCGAGCTCGTTGAGACATCTGCAAGCCCATGTGCATGGGGGCTCGCCCTGCCGTGGCCTCTAGATAGGCGGCGTCGGTGGTCATGGAACGACGGATGTCGTTCTCGTCGGCCACGATGGCCACGCCAGAGTCGTAGGCGACGTTCAGCCATTTGTGGCAGTCGGTGGCCCAGCTATCGGCCTGGCCCACGCCCTCGACGAGGCGACGCCGTGTAGGCGACGCAGCTGCCCACAGCCCGAACGCCCCGTCGACGTGAACCCAGGCTCCGGCGTCGTGAGCCATCGGGACGATTTCTGCGAAGGGGTCGCAGTGGCCGGTGTTGACGTTGCCGGCCTGCAGAACGACGATGCACCGGTCGTCGAGATCGGGAACAGCGTCTGGTCGAGCCCTGCCGGCTTCGTCGGTGGGGATTCTCTCGATGGCGTCGGTGCCCAGGCCAATACCTCGTGCTGCCTTGTCGATGGTGACGTGGGCCTCGGCCGTTGCGACGATGCGCAGGCGGGGCGAGCCGTTGATGCCCTTGGCCCGGGCATCCCATCCCAGGCGGGCCAGCATCGCGTCGCGCGCGGCGGTGACGCAGGTGAGGTTTGCCACGCTGGCTCCTCCACAAAACGTCGCCGCCGCACTTGAAGGCAATCCGAGGAGATCGATGATCCAGTCGGTTGCCACCTGGTCGAAGCGCGCCGCGGCCGGAGACATCACCGGCAAGGCGGCGTTCTGGTCCCAGGCCGAGGTCAGATAGGCGGCTGCCAGAGCTGCGGGCAGCGTGCCCCCGTTGACGAACCCGAAGTACTTTCCGCCCGTCGAGCGCATGGTCGCCGGTGAGGCGACACGATCGAGGGTTTCGATCACCTGTTCTGGCGGCAATGGGCTGTCGCCGAGCGCGAGGTCGAGGTCTTCGAGCCCCGCAACGGCGGCGGGCCCGGGAGACACTCGGTCGGGTTGTTGGGCCAGGTAGCGGCTGGCGCGTCGTGCGGCGTCGATCAGAAGCGGTTCCACGAACCGAACACCACCACCAATCGACCGGGCCAGTCGACACTGCGTTTGGACCGGTATTGGGTCAGCGATACGACGAAGATTGGGTTTCGTATAGGTCGGCGTAGTGGCCCTTGGCGGCCATCAGTTCGGCGTGTGAGCCGACCTCGACCACCTTGGCACCGTCGAGCACGACGATGAGGTCGGCCATACGAACCGTGCTGAAGCGATGCGAGATGAGGATGGTTATGCGGCCGCCGTCCGAGCCGCGCGCAGCCGCCGCGTAGTGCTCGAACAGGGCGTTCTCGGTCTCGGCGTCGAGAGCCGAAGTGGGCTCGTCGAGCACCTGAACCAGAGGTTCGCTTCGCATGAAGCCCCTGGCGAGGGCGACCTTTTGCCACTGGCCGTGCGACAGCTCGACGCCGCCCTCCCACGATGGGCCCAGCTGGGTGTCGAGACCGGCCGCCAGCCCCGATACGACGTCGTCGGCGCCGGCTCGCCCGACGGCTGCCCCCACGGCGGGCCGATCGTCGATGTGCGGCTCGTCGCCAACCCCCACCGAGGTGAGGGCTGCGAACTCGAATCGGAAGAAGTCTTGGAACGCCCCGGCCAGCCGTGAGCGCCAGCTGCGGGTGGTGAAGCGGGCGATGTCGACGCCGTCGGCGGTGATGCGACCTGCGGACGGGGCGTACATGCGCGCCAGCAGCTTGACCAGGGTGGTCTTGCCGGCACCGTTCTCGCCCACGATGGCGACGACCGCACCCGCCGGCAGGTGCAGGTCGACCGAGTCGAGGACCTTTCGCTGAGTTCCGGGATAGGTGAAGTCGACCGCTTCGAAGTCGATGCCGTGGGCCAGGTGGTCTGGAGCGTCGAGGTCGGCCGACTCGTCGGCGGCCGCGGCGTAGTCTTCGAGCCAGGCCAGGCGCTGGGACGAATCGAGCCAGATACCCCGCAGGAACCCCAGCTCGCCGACTGCGGCACCCACGTACATCGACAGTCGCGACCCGGCCACCAGAACCAGCAACACCGCGGAGGGCCCCGAGCCCAGCCCTTCGGCGACGAAGACGATGGCGCCCACGTACGCCGCTCCGAAGATGGCCCAAGCCAGGCTGTGCCACAACGCGGTGTTGCGTCGGGTGGCCGACAGGGGGGTCCACCAGGCCGTCCACGACTCGTTGCGCCTGTCTTTGATGGCCTGCGCGTTGCCGCTGAGGCGTACCTCCTTGGCGCTGTGGGGCAGGGTCACCAGGCTGAACAAATGCCTGGCTCGCCGGTTGTGTTGGGCTACCGATTCTTCGACCTTGCGTTCGATGCCGGGGCGCCACGTGGCGGTGTAGACGGTGGGCAGGGCGAAGACCACCAGCACGAGCAGCAATGGGTGCACCGTGGCCAACAAGACCAGGGTGATGATGAGGCGAAACACCCAGCCCATGGTCGAGAACAGCGACATGAACAGGTGGTCGAGGGCGAACACCTGGTCGCGCAGCACCGACAGCCGGTCGAGGTAGTCGGGTCGTTCGTGATGCTCGATGGTGGGCACCGAGGCCTGCAGCTGGGCGACATGAGACTCGAGGGCAACAGAAACCCGGTCGCGGAACCGGCGCTCGATGCGATCGAGCACGGTGCGAAGAAACCAGGTGAGCGTGGCCGAGAGGCCGAGCCCCAGGGCGGCCCAGACCACCTTGGGCCGTGAACCGTCGAGCACGCCGTCGGCCAGGATCGACAGCCACAGCGCTATGAGAGCGTCCGGAAGTGCGGTGAACAGCACCATCACAAACGACACCAGCAACAGCCTGGGCTCGGCGCGGTATCCGATGCGGACAGTACGCAACAGCGATGGGATGGCTGGGGGCAGGCCAGTGTCGGGGGCTGCGTCAGAGTGATTCACCGACGACCTCCCTTCCCTGGTCGTCGAGTTCGGCCTCACCGGCGGCGAAGCGCGCCGCCTGCAGCCGATACATGGTGGCGTAGCGCCCTCCCAGCGCCAGCAGTTCTTCGTGTGTGCCCAGCTCGATGACCCGGCCGTCTTCGATCACACAGATGCGGTCGGCCTTGCGCACGGTGTTGAAGCGGTGCGATACGAGGATGGTGGTGCAGCCGCGGGTGGCTTCGAGGATCCGCTCGAAGATCTCGGTTTCGCCGCGGACGTCGAGCTGGGCCGTCGGCTCGTCGAGCAGCACCACGCCGGCTCCGGCGAACACGCCGTGCACGGCCCGGGCCAAAGCCACGCGTTGCCACTGCCCACCGCTGAGTTCGGTGCCGTTGGCGTAACCCCGGGCCAACGTGGTGTCGAGATCGGCGAGGCCCGCGGCTCCGGCGCTGTCGAGGGCGCGCACCACCGCTTCGGTGCGCGCCGGGTGGGGCCCCGACCCGTTCTGGGTGAGGGCGCTGGCCGCGATGCCCGCCGGATCGACATTGTCGATGAGCGGCAACTCGTAGCGGACGAAGTCCTGGAAGATGGCAGCGACGCGACTCCGCCATGTGGCCAGGTCGAGTGTGCGCATGTCTTGGCCGTCGACACGAATGGTGCCCGAATCGGGTTCGTAGAGGCGACAGATCAGCTTCGCGAGTGTGGTCTTGCCCGCCCCGTTCTGCCCGACGATGGCCAGGCTGGTGCCCGCAGGGATTTCGAGGTCGAGGCCCCTCAGCACCGGCTCGGTAGCGGTCGGGTAGGTGAAGGTGACGTCTTCGAAGCGGATCGACACGGCTCCGGGCGCAGCGCTGGCCTGGCCCTGCTGAATGGGCTCGACCTCGCCGACTGCGCGTTCGACCTTCTCGACCGCAGCCACCGGCGCGGCCGCCGAGTCGATGGCCCAGCTGAGCCCGCCGAACGCTATTGCGCTGGCACCGATGGCGGCCTGCAGATACACGACCGCAGCGCCCAGGTCGGCAGAACCCGACAGTGCAGCTTCGGCCACCTGCCAGAACACCAGCGCGTTGGCGCTCAGCACCACGACCAGGCTCCACACCACGGGTCGCTCGCGCAGCCGGGTCGCCTCCCACCTGAGATCGTCGAGTTCGAGGCGCCTGGTGCGGAACCGCTCGATGACCCAATCGGCCAAGCCGAACAATCGGACCTCCTTGGCCGCCGGTGCGTCGACGGCCAACCGGTAGGCGTAGTCGGCATGACGCTGAGCGGTCCGGACCCGATCGGTGTTGCGGGTCTTCCAGACCGCGCTTTCGCGAAGCAACCAATGTGTGGAGCCCCACCCGATGATGAGCACCAGCGGAGCCCACCAAGCGAAGGCAAAAAGCACACACGACGTGGCGATGCCGGCCACCATCTGAACCAAGCCGCCGGCGACGAAGTCCATCGAAATCGAAAGCGGCGGACCGGTGATGCCCAGGTCGAAGTCGCGCGCCATTGTGAAGTCGTTGACCAGATCGGGGCGCTCGAGGTGGGCTATGCCCTCGGGAGCCGACACGGTGTCCATGAGGCGACGGTTGAGATGGTCGGCGGTGCGGACACCCAACGCCGAGCCCACCGCCTGGTGAACTGGCGCCAGAATCTGCAAGCCGACGAACACGAACCCGACGAACACCAAAGGGGCCGTCAAGCTGTCGCCCCGGTCGACCGCGCCGACCAGCCAGCCCGTCGAGATCGCCAGCAGCGCAGGCACCAGACCGCGGGCGAACAGGATTGCCCACCATGCGGTGCTGAGGCCCGGCGCGGCGCGGTGGAGGGCGCGGGCGAAGGTGACCTCCTGGCGCGACATCAGACGCTGCAAGGGCGAGGTGTCGGGGGATTGGGATTCGTCTGGTGCGGATCGGCCGCTGCTGCTGCCCACTCAGCGGACGCTATCGCAGCACTGGGACACTGGCGATCAGCCGATGCCTCAGCCGCAGGCCGTGAACATCCTGACCTGGTCGCGGTCGGTGCCGGTGGCATCGAACTCGACCAGCACCACCTGGCCGTCGACGGTCAACGAGTCACCCGGCTCGATGGGCGAGGTGAATTCTGCGGCGCCCACGGCAAAGCCGAGGATCGTGTCGTCGCTGCCGATCACCGCGTCGATGGGGCGATCTCGCTGCGGGCTGGCGGCCACGATCAGGTAGCTACAGATCGACGACCCCGATGTGATCGTGAAGTCCGCGGAAGAGCCGATGCCGACTGTTCGACCCGAAGACGCACCCACTACTCGCAGGTCAGCGCTCAGAGTGGTAGGGCCCGACTCGTGGATCACGAACATCGAGCTGTCGGAGGTGATGTCGTCTGGACCAGAGCCGACAACCAGTTGGTCTGGCGCCAGGCGGATGACGCTGCGGTCGAGTGGATGCGCCGTGAGCGACTCGATGGGTTCGGTGGTGGTGGAGGACGAGGTCGTGGCGTCCACCGATGTGGTCGTGGTCGGCAGCCCGATCGTGGTCTGGCTGGTCGGAGGGTTCAGGGCCGTCGTTGTGGTTCGATCGACCACAACCGTGTCGTCGGGCGCTGAGCTGGTTGTCGAAGGTGCGGTCTGTTCGACCTGGGCTGCGGCCGCGGGTTGCGGAGTGTCGTAGGTCGCCACCATCAGCGGAGCCATCACGGTGGCGGCAGCAGCAGCACCCGCCACCGTCGCGGCCGTGGATCCTGCGGTGGTCGCGCTGCCCACCAGTTCGCCCAGTCGGGGAACCTGCGCCAGCCAGCTGAGCGGACCGCTGATGCGCTGGAGCCTTGCGGTCGAGATGTGTAAGAACGCCCGCACGACCTTTGGATCGAACTGGGTGGCAGCACAGCTGGCCAGCTCGCGCCTGGCGTCTTCGGGCTTCCAGGGCTTCTTGTACGACCTGGCCGAAGTCATCACGTCGTAGGCATCGGCCACGGCCACGATGCGGCCCGCCAACGAGATGTCCGAGCCGGCCAGACCCAGCGGGTAGCCATCGCCGTCGTGGCGTTCGTGGTGTTGGGTAGCGGCGTCGAGCCATTCGCCCAGCCACGGGCGTAGCGGTTCGAGGATCGGTCCGGCCGCGCCCGGATGCTCGCGCAGCGTCATCCACTCTTCGTCGGTAGGTCGCCCGTTCTTGTTCAGTATCTCGGCCGGCACGGTCAGCTTTCCGACATCGTGCAACAGCGCAGCCCAGTGCAGCATCGAACGATCGTCGTCGGGCAGGCCCATGTTCTCGGCGATGAGATCCGAGTACGCCCTCACCCGCTCGGAGTGACCGCGAGTCTTGCGGTCGTGGTCGTTCAGGTCGGCCAGTATCGCCAGGATGTTCTCGGCCGCCTCCTGGGGCGTGTCGCCCAGCGGCAGGCCGGCTTCTACGCGCCTCGCCAGGTCGCGGGCCTGCGAACGCCTCAACGCCACCGAATACCTCGACGGCGCGTCGTCGGGGAACACGAGGCTGCATTGGTACAGGAACGACAGCGGAGCGAACTGTTGCATCACCGGCCGCGACAGCCATATCGCCGCGGTCGACGCGGCCAGGATCGCCACCCACCAGCCGACCGCGGCCAGCAGGCCCGCCGGTCGCGGAACGAGGGTTGCGGCAACGAATCCGGCCACATAGCCGGCGACCAGTGGAGCCGTGAACACGAACGCCCGAACGGCCCAGGCCTTTGTAGGAGAAGCACGCCAACGTCCAGAGCCGTCGGCCTGCGAGCGCGCCGAGCCGCCAGTAGCCGTGGTCTTGGGTGACTCTGCGCTCACCTTGTTCCCATCGGCGGCCGGGGCTGGTGGGTTAGCTGCTGCCGGCGTTGGCGCTGCCTAACACGACACGTAGACGCGCACCTGATCGGCGTCTGTTGCCGATGCGTACAACGTGCCGCGAACCTTCGAGCCGTCGAAGCCGACCGTGTCAGAGCCTTCGATGCCCAAGAATGAGGGGGCACCGGCCCCGAAGAACCAGCTGGTTTGCGCCAACTGTGCGTTGGTCACCGAGAAGCCCAGGATCGTTCCGATGAAGTTGATCTCGAACGAGATAGCGCTCGCTCCGCTGGGTGTTCTGGCATGAACGATCGAGCTGCATACCGTCGATCCGGCGGGGATCGTAGCCGTGGCGAGGGAACCGGCGGTGATGTCGGCGACGGGGGCCAGAACCACCAGCGGATCGTCTAGAAGGGTCGGTACCGATTCGGCGATCAGGTACACGAAGTTGGGAGCGCTGGGGCCGCCGCCGTTCAGCTGGTCCCGAGTGGACAGCGCGTAGCCGCCGGGCGGGGGAGGGGCCACCGTTGTCGTGGGTACGTTGCCCGTTGTCGTCGTGGTCGTCGTGCTGGTGGTCGTGCTCGGCGGAGGAGGCAAGGTCGTCGTAGTCGTCTGCCTGGTCGTGGTCGGCGGCGCTGCGACGGTCGTCGTGGCGATCGAGGTGTCGACGATCGTCGACGCGCTGGTGACCACCGTCGTCGTGGTGCTCTCTGGCTCGGCCGGTGCCACGGCCGTGGTGTTGGCGATACCGTTCTCTGGAAGCACCAGGTCGGTCATGGCCAAGGTCGTGGTGGTCTCGGAGCCCTCATCCACGACCACGGGGTCGTCGGCTGCCGGAGCGCCGTCAGGCATGTTCGACTCTGCGGCGACGACCGCAGACATCGCCGTGGCATCTGGGGCATCGTTGAAGCCCAGGGAGGTGAGGCCCAAGGTGGCCAGCGCAGCCGTGGTGACAGCCGAAGCCACAGCGCCGACCGTTGTGCCCGACACCGTTCCGAGCCGACCGATTACCTCTGCGATACGAGGGAACTCGGCAAACCACGACAGTGGCCCCGCGATGCGATGAAGATGAGATGACGGTATCGACATGAACGCCCGAACCACTCGGGGGTCGAACTGGGTGCCCGCGTTGCGCGCCAACTCGAGGCGAGCGTTCTCCCTTGACCATGCGGCCTTGTAGGACCTGGTCGAGGTCATGACGTCGTAGGCGTCGGCAACCGCGACGATGCGACCGGCCAGGGAGATCTCGTTGCCCTTCAGGCCCCGGGGATAGCCATCGCCATCCCAGCGTTCGTGGTGCTGGGTCGACGCCAGCAGCCACTCACCCAGCCAAGGGATCAGCGGCACAAGCAGGCGGCCCGACGCGCCGGGATGCTGGCGTAGCAGTTGCCACTCTTCGTCGGTGGGCCTGCCGTCCTTGTTCAAGATCTCGGGCGGCACCGCCAGCTTGCCAACGTCGTGCAGCAGTGCGGCCCAGTGGAGCTTGGTCCTGTCGTCTGGCGACAGCTTCATGTCTTCGGCGATCAGGTCCGAATAGGCCCTGACCCTCTCGCAGTGGCCTCGGGTACGCCTGTCGTGCTCGTTCAGGGCGTTCACCAGCAGCACTACGTTCTCTGCTGCCTCCTGGGGGGTGTCGCCCAGAGGTTGACCGTTGGTGAGGCGGCGCTGGAGGTCTCGTACCGATCGCTGCCTGATCGCCATCTTGAAGCGATCTGGCGCTGTATCGGGGAACACCAAGGTCAGCTGATAGAGGAAGGCCAGGGGGCTCAGCCGCTGGATCAGTGGGCGGCTGATGTAGACGACTGCGCTGGTGACGGACATCAGGCCCAGCCACCACAACGCCGCAACGAACCAGCTGCTGGGGTCGCCCAGAACCCTGGCGTAGAGGCTTCCGGCCACCATCGCGAACACGATCGGCAGGGCGAACATGACGAACTTGATGATCCGTGGCCACCAGGGCGAGGTGTGCCAGCGCCCCGTCGCCGCGTCGGTGGCCTGCGAGCGCGCGGAACCGCCGTCGGGCCGTTCTTCGTATTGGGTGTCTGCCTTCGAGAGCGTCGACGCCACGGGTTTCCATCGGCACAATGGGAAGGTCGGGTGAGCGTGTGATTCAATTCGCTCATGGTCGACCTGTACGAAGCCATGAGCACGCTGCGCGCCGTTCGGCGCCTGCGGCCCGATCCGATTCCCGACGATGTACTTCGGCGGGTCATTCAAGCCGCGGCGTGGGCTCCTACCGGAGGCAACGCCCAGCCTTGGCATGTCGTGGTGGTCAAGGATCGCGCCGTCAAACAGGGCCTGCAGGCGATCTATGAGCCCGAGTGGCAGGAATACATGAAGATCGTTCGGACTCGCATGGCGGCTCTGGAGGGTGAGGCGCTGGCCAAGATGCAGCGCACCGCGGCCGCGGGCGATCAACTGGCTGCGAACCTGGCCGACACACCGGCGATTCTGATGTTCTTCGCCGATCCGACCCGCATGGCCATCACCGACATCGATCTCGATCGCACCAGCATCGTCGGGGGTGGCTCGGTGTATCCGGCGGTGCAAAACGCCATGCTCGCGTGTCGTGCCGAAGGTCTGGGCTGCGTGTTGACCACACTTCACTGTCGCCGCGAGCCCCAGGTGCTGGAGCTGTTGAACGTGCCACAGCCGTGGATGACAGCGGCGATGGTGCCCGTCGGCTATCCCGAAGGCGGCGGACATGGCAAGATCACGCGACAGGCCGTGGCCGAGCTGACCTCGGTCGACTCGTTCGGCACGCCTTGGTCTACATAGAGGAGGACCGATGTCAGCTTTGCTCCACCCCTTCGCCGACCCGGCGAAACCAGAGGAGAACTTCATCTCCATAGCGCGTGCTGAGGGTTCGACGCTGTGGGACTCGAACGGAAAGAGCTACATCGACGGCCTGGCGAGCCTGTGGTACTGCCAGGTGGGTCATGGACGCCGCGAGATCGTCGAGGCCGTGAACCGCCAGATGCTCGAATTCGAGAACTATCACATCTTCGACCCCTTCACCCACGAGCCGGCACGCCAGGTCGCCGAGTCGATCCGGTCCAAATCGCCGTTCCCCGATGGCCGGGTGTTCCTTGGCTGCTCGGGTTCGGAGGCCGTCGACACCGCCCTCAAACTCATGCGGCTGGTTCAACAGCGGCGGGGCAAGGGTGACAAGCAGATCCTCGTTCGCCGCGAGCACGGCTATCACGGCACCAACTTCGGTGGCACCACCGCACAAGGCATCGCCCCCAACCGTGAGGGCTGGGGCGACCTGGTGCCTCACTTCGAGCAGGTGCCCAGCGGCGACCTCGAGGCTGCGGCGTCGCTGTTCGCCGAAAAGGGCGACCAGATAGCCGGAATCATCACCGAACCCATCCAGGGCGCAGGCGGGGTGATCCCGCCCCCCGAGGGCTATCTCGAGGGCCTGCGCCGTCTCTGCGACGACCACGGAGCCCTGCTGTGTTTCGATGAGGTCATCGCCGGATTCGGGCGCACCGGCAGCTGGTTCGGGTCGCAGACCTGGTCGGTGCAACCCGACCTGTTCACCTTCGCGAAGGGTGTCACGTCGGGCTATCTACCGCTGTCTGGTGTGGCGGTATCTCGCCAGGTGGCCGGCGAGCTCGAGCAGATCGGTGGTGTGATGCGCCACGGCTACACCTATTCGGGCCACGCCGCATCTTGTGCCGCGGGCATCGCCAACATCGACATCATCGAAAACGAAGGCCTGGTCGACCGTGCCGCCGGCGAACTCCACAAGTGGTTCTCCGAGGGTCTGTCTGCGCTGGCCGACGACGGCACGATCGAGTCTTACCGTGGTCAGGGCGCCATCTGGGCTGCGGAACTGGGGCGTGATGCGATACCGGTTCGCGACGCAATGCTCGACGCCGGCGTCGTCGTGCGCCCCATCGGCACTGCCATCGCGTTCTGTCCGCCCCTGGTCATCACCGAATCCGAGGTGACCCAGATGCTCGACACCCTGGTAAAGGCCGCTTCTTAGCTGCTAGTTCGCGACACCTTTGGTGTCGCTCATACGCACATCGGTCGGCGCAGGCAGCGCCCAGGCCACGTCTGCGCTGCCCGCATCTTTGCGACGGCCGTGGGATCCGACTGCTTCTTGTCGCAAAGATGCGGGCGCGGACACACGCCGGGCTTAGCGCGGAGCCGCAGCAGGGTCAGCCCAACCCGGCCAGTATCTCGGCGGCTCCCTCGGCCAGCGGTGTGACCACAGAACCATCGGCGGGGCTCAGAATGTGCAGCGCCGTGACCAGAGCCAAGTTGTCGCCCGAGCGGATCAACACGATGTCGCTGTCGATCGGGAAACCGCCCGCGTCGCCGGCCACCCCGTAGCCGTAAGACTCCGGGCCGAACGACCCCAGATCTCTGCTCACATAACCGAGGTTCACAGGCGTGCCGTCGTCGAGTTCTGTCGAGAACTCGACGCACTCGGCGACAGCCTGCTCGTAGCGGCCGATGATGGTGTCTGCGTCCCCGGGCTCGAGGACATAGATCGTGACCTGTCCGTTCGGCCCCAGCTGCGGGTCGCCCGGATAGCTCTGGGATGTGGCACTGATCGGTTCGATGCCTTCGAGCGTCGTGATACCAGGGCACAGATCGGCCAACGGTGGCCCGTTGCCAGCCATCCTCAACCCTGGCGGCGCGGCAGGCATTGCGTCTGCGATTGCTGGATCGGGCCCGCCTGGTACGGGCTCTGCGGGTGCCTCGGTTGTGGTCGTGGTGGTGACCTCCGGGATCTCGACGAAACCGGTCGGTACATCGTCGAGCGGCTCGGCGCCTTCCAGCCAGACCTCGTGCCACCACACCCGGCCCGACCCGCGGCGTTCGCCCACCTGCCCGTCGGGGTAGGTGAAGTTCTCTACACCGTGAACCTCGGGGCGCCCCAGAACCAGGGTCGAGCCCGAAGCCCACCAATACACCGTCTGGGCATCGGCTGTGATGCGTGCGATGTCGGCGGCAGCGGCCTTGCGGGTGTCGAAGTCGAGGCTCGTGCGCAGGGTTTCGAGCGCTGCGTCGATGGCCGGATCGGTGAAGTTGGTCCAGTTCAACACCTGGTTCGACCCATAGCGCGTGCGATAGATCGACAACGGGTCCTGCTCGCTGCCGTCGGCCCAGCACGCGATCTGGAAGTCGCCCTGGAACAGCGGCTCGCTGGACGTGCCGATGATCTGGTTGACGAAGCTCGCCTGCTCGGTGGTGCGGATCTCGACCTCGAATCCGACGTCGCCCCACTCCTGCTGGAACAACTGGGCGGTGTCGAGGTTGATCGGGTCGGTGTTGCAGTCGTAGGTGAAGCTCACCGGCTCGCCCACGGACTTGCCGTCGCTGCGGCCAGGGTCGTTGATGTACTCGTCATAAAGCCGCTGGGCCTCATCGGGGTCGAACCTGGCATAGCCCTCGCCCGCAGCCTCGTCGTACCACCGGCTCGACGAGTTGTAGTACTGGGTCCGGAACTCGGCCACGCCGGACAGGTTCGGTGGGCGCAGCGCATTTGCCTGTTCGGGGTCGAGGGCGTGTGCAGCGGCCCTGCGCATGCGAACATCATCGAATGGTGGCACCGCGGTGTTGTAGATGTTCAGAGCGGCGCCGTTGCCGATGAACTCGTAGGGCACGAAACCCTGTTCGATCAGAGCGGGCCCTCCGTCGGGTCCACCCTGGGTGGCCATGTCGAGATCGCCGGCCTCGAGGCTGGCACGACGAGCGGTTCCGTCGGGAAGCACCCGGAAACGAATGCGATCGAGGTAGGGGAGGGTGCCGCCGTCGGGTGCCGAGCGCCAGTAGTTGGGGTTGCGCACCACCACGACCTCGCTGTCGCGAATCCACGATTCGAACATGAACGGCCCGGTGCCGATGGGGTTGTCGACCGAGTCTTCAGGTCCGAATGCGCGCCCGGCGGTGGGGGAGAACACGGCGCCGGTCGCTATCCCGGCCAGCACCTCCTCGAACGCCGGGTCGGGGCCTGTCAGGAAGTAACGAACCGTGTACTCGTCGACCACCTCGGCCCGGTCGATGGTGGACGACGAACCGAACGGACCCTCGTGCCACTGGGTGATCATGTCGACGGCGGCCTGGGCGTTTACCTCGGTGCCGTCGTGGAACATGATCCCCGGCCGTATGGGCATGGTCCACTCGGACGCATCGTCATTGGGTGTGGCACGCGCAGCGGCCACCACGGGGATGAGCTCGCCACCTCCGGTCTGGTCGTACCAACGGTCGTACAGGGCGTCCATCACCAGGAACCCGGCCGAGAACGCGGTTTCGGCACTGGGCGGATACCAGCCGGAACTCTCGGCGACGATACCCACCGAGATCTCGCCACCTCGGGTGATCTCCAAGCCGGTCTCGTCAGGAGCCGCCTCGGTGGTGGCCGACGAGATGTCTTGGCCCGTGCCCGAGTCGTCGGGCGACGACCCGCCGTCCGAGTCGCTGTCGCCAGACGAGCACGCGGTGGCTGCGAAGGCCAGCACCGCCAGCAAGATGATCAGCAGACGATTCGGTTTCATTGGTTCCCCCTAGGTGGCCGGACCCAGCCGGTCATATCTGAGCTTCGCGCACTTGCAGCCGTCTGCGCAGGCCATCGCCCAGCAGGTTCAGCGACAAGATCGTGAAGAACATGGTGGTGTCCGGTACCAGCGCCACATGAACAATGTCGTCGGCGAACGCACGGTTGCCGTCGGCGATCATCCCTCCCCAGGTGGCTTGGGGAGGTGGAACGCCAAAGCCCAGGAATGCGATTGCGCCCTCGGCCACGATCACCCCGCCCAGGGCCAACAGCCCGAACGTCACCAGGGTGATGAGCACCTCGGGCAGCAGAACCAGCCCTACGACCCTGGGGGTGGTGGCGCCCATCATCTGCGACGCAGCAACCCATTCGCGCTGTTTCAACGAGATCGCGGATGCTCGGGCGAACCGGGTGTAGGCCGGAATCGCCAGCAGGCTGAACACGATGGTCAGCACCTTCAGCGACTGACCGACCATGGCGATGACACCGAGCAGCACGACCAGCGCCGGGAATGACAGGGCGATGTTCACCACCGCCATCGCCGCGGCTTCGATCTTGCCGCCGAAGTAGCCGACCGTGGTGCCCAACAGCCCACCCACCGAGATGCCGACGATGACGGTGACAAAGCTGATGATCATCGAGATCCGCGATCCGTCGACCAGGCGGGCCAGGATGTCGCGGCCCAGTTGATCGGTGCCGAGCAGATGGCCTTCCGACAAGACGGGCAGGTACTTGTCGGCGGGGCTGATGCGGTCGGGGTCCGGCAACGGGAACAGATCGCCTGCAACCGCAGCCACCACCACCAGCGCGAACCATACAGCCGCGGCCCAAAACAGCACGCCGTAGCCGTCGCCACCTTTCGAAACCGCCTCCACGGGTCGCATCGACTCAGCCACGTCGGATCCTCGGGTCGGTCAGCCGATAGGCGATGTCGACCAGGAAGTTGACCACCACGTAGGCGCTGGCGACCACCAACACCGTTCCCTGCACCAGAACCAGATCGCGCCTCGAAATCGCCAGCAACATCGTGCGGCCGATGCCGGGAAGGCCGAAGATCTGTTCGATGATGACAGCGCCCGTCATGGCGCCAGCGATCTGCAACCCGACCAGGGTCAGCATCGAGGTCAATGCGGCGGGTAGAGCGTGCCTGAACAAGATGTAGGGGGTGGTCAGGCCCTTCGCCCTGGCCGTTTCTACGAACCCGCTCTGGAGAACCTCGATCATGTCCGAGCGCAGCACCCGGGTCAGTACGGCGATTTCGCCCAGCGCCATCGCCGATACGGGCAGGATCAGGTTCTTGAGATTGGTGAACGGAGACTCGGTGAATGGCACCCATGCGGGCGCAGCCGGGACCAGCTTCCATTTCACGGCGAACACGATCAGCAACACGATGGCGATCAGGAAGCTGGGCAGGGAAAGCACTGCAAAGCTGGTCGAGGTGATGATTCTGTCGACCAACCCTCCTTGGCGCCATGCGCTGACAACGCCGAGCGGAATCGACACGACGATGCCGATTCCGATGGCCAACACCGCTAGTTCGATGGTGATCGGAAGCTTTTCGGCCAGCACACTCGAAACGTCCTGGTTGAGATCGGTCGAGCGGCCCAGATCGCCCTGGAGCACACCTGCCAGCCAGTTCGCGTAGCGCACGACCATCGGGTCGTCGAGCCCCAACTCGGCTTCGAGTGCCGCTATCGACTCGGGTGTGGCCTGGTCGCCCAAGATTCGAAGTGCGGGGTTGCCGCCTGGCACCAGCGATAGCAGCAAGAAGCTGAGCAGCGACACGACGAACAACACCAACAGCAGTTCGGCGAGTTTTCTGACCAGAAGCTTGACCATCGTCCCCCGACCCCTCCCAAGGGGCTGGCAGAACCGTAGTCGCTGTGCGCGCCGATTCTCGACTCGGCTGGGCCTTCTGGCAGAATCGACGAAGTTTCACGAGGAGGCGCGATGACCGATACCGCAGCACCGTCCCAGATTCCCCTTGTCGACTACCTGGTGCTCGGCGACCAGCCTCACCTGGTAGCCAACGAATGCACCAACTGTGGGGCTCGTTACTTCGATCGCCGCAACGCGTGTGCGGGGTGCTTCGCCACCGAGTTCCGCAAGGTCGACATCGACACCGAAGGCGAGGTCGTGTCGTTCACCATCGTCACGATGGCATCACCGGGTGTCGAGGTGCCGTTCGTCTCGTCGATCATCGACTGTGGCGGCACCAGCGTCAGGGCCAACCTGCGCAACGTCGAACCCGACGATGATCACGTCAAGCTGGGCATGAAGGTCCGGCTGTGTACCTATTCGATGGGCACCAAGAACGGTGTCGAAGGCATCGGGTTCGGTTTCGAACCCGTCAGTCAGGACAGCATCGGGTTCGGTTTCGAACCCGTCAGTCAGGACAGCATCGGGTTCGGTTTCGAACCCGTCAACAACTGAGGGGGAGGAACCACTTATGGCCGAGGATGTTTGGATTCTTGGAATCAACATGACCAAGTTCGGCAAACATTTCGACAAGGACACTGTCGATCTGGGAGCCGAGGCCGCCATGGCGGCCATGAAGGACGGCGGCGTGACCATGGCCGACATGGGCATCATGGCCGCGGGCAACCTCAGGGGCAGCGGATCGTTTGGCCAGCAGCTGCAAAAGCAGATCGGCCAGACGGGTATCCCGGTCTACAACGTGTCGAACGCGTGCGCCACGGGTGCCACCGCGCTGCGCACCGTGATCATGGCCATCAAGGCCGGCGAGTGCGACATGGGCCTGGCGGTCGGTGTCGAGAAGCTGGCAGGCGCCGGACTGCTGGGTGCCACCGCCCAGACCGACCAGGACGAGTGGACACCCGAGGGTCGCGTGGGCGCCATCGCCCCAACCGACGGCCGTGTCGGCACCGCCAACATGCCGGGAACCTTCGCCCAGGTCGGCATGGAATATGGCCACAAGTACGGCGACGTCGGCTTTGAGACCTTCGCCCGCATCAGCCAGAAGAACCACAAGCACTCGACGCTGAACCCGCTGGCGGCCTACACCAAGGAGATGTCGCTCGAGCAGATCATGGGCGACATCATGATCGCCTACCCCAACACGCGTCCGATGTGTTCTGCCAACTGCGACGGCGGTGCTGCGGCGGTGGTGGTGTCCGACTCGAAGCTGAAGACCCTGTCGCTCGAACAGCAGCGCCGTGCGGTCAAGATCAGCGCTTCGGTGCTGACCTCCGATCCCTACACCGAGCGCTGCCAGGTGCTTCCCGACGTCAACACGCTGACCAAGCGGGCCGCCGCGCAGGCATACGAGCAGGCCGGCATCGGCCCCGAAGACCTCGACCTGGTCGAGTTGCACGACTGCTTCGCCACCGCAGAGTTGGTCCACTACGACAACCTCGGTCTGTGCGAAGAGGGCGGCGCCGTCGACTTCTTCGAGTCGGGGGCGCCCTGGCGCGACGGCTCCAAGCCGGTCAACGTGTCAGGCGGTCTGCAGAGCAAGGGTCACCCGATCTCGGCCACCGGCATCGCCAACATCTGGGAGGTGTGCCACCACCTTCGGGGCGAGGCGGGCGACCGACAGATCGAGGGCGCAAAGGTCGGTCTGGCCCACGTCATCGGCCTGGCCTCGGCCTGTGGCGTTCACATCCTCGAGAAGTCGGCAGCCTGACACCCACAGGTCGATTCCAGCCGGTCGTAGGGACGCTCGCGTACCTGCTCGATCGCAGCACCAACAGGGTGCTGATGATCCGCAGGGATGCGCGTCCCGACGACGACCACTTCGGCAAGGTCAACGGTCTGGGAGGCAAGGTCGACCCGGACGAAGGTGTGGTCGAAAGCCTGCGCCGCGAGCTGCGTGAAGAGGCCTCCGTCGAGCTCGAATCGATCGAACTGCGCGGCACGATCACCTGGACCAACTTCGGTCCCAAGCGCGAGCAATGGCTGGGGTTCGTGTTCCTGGTCGACTCGTGGTCTGGTGACATTCCCCAGGCCAATCATGAGGGCAGCCTGGTGTGGATCGAGCTGGAACGCCTCATGGCTGCCTGTTCGGCCGACGAGCGCACTAGGCGTGACGCCGACCTGCCCATGTGGGACGGCGACAGGCATTTCGTGCCACTTGTCTTCGACGGCGAGCCGGGCGTGTTCCACGGCACCATGCCCTACGACGGTGACCGGCCGCTGGCGTGGCGCTACGAGAGGATCTGACCCTCGATGGCCTGATGCGAGTCAGGCGACTACGCTGAGCGTTCATGAAACGACGTTGGTTGGTTCCATTCACTGTGGTTCTCGTCCTCGTCGGCACTTTCGGCACCGGTGCGGCACCCGCTGGAGCTGACGTGAACCACGGGGGTCTCGTCCCCGAAGAGCCCCTGGCAGGTGTCCCGCGCGTTGCCGACGGCATCGTCTGGGCCCAGGCACGCGTAGGCAACCGCATCGTCGTCGGTGGCTCCTTCACCCAGGTCGAACTGCCCGACGGCACGCTCGTCGATCAGCCGTACCTGTTCGCCTACGACATCGAGAGCCTGGCATTCGACTTCGGCTTCGACCCTGTGGTCGAAGACGCGGTTCTGGCACTAGAGGCAGATCCGGATGGTTCTGGCATCTACGTGGGCGGTCAGTTCAAGCAGATCGACGGGGCGTGGCGGCTCAGGTTCGCCAAGTTGACCAACGATGGCGAAGTCGACCTCGGCTTCAGCGCCGACGTCGACGCCAGGGTCATGGCGATCGCCGCCGATACCCAGCGGGTGTACATCGGTGGTGCCTTTTCGTGGGCGGGCGGCCAGCCGCGATCGGGCTTTGCCGCTCTCGACGCCGCGACCGGTGAGGTCGACACGCTGGTGGCCGACTTGTCGGGAGACCTGGGCAAGGCCGGATCCGGAACGGTGAGGGCGCTCGATATTCACCCCGACGGTTCGACCCTGCTGATGGTGCATGCGAGCCGCTATGTGAACGGGCTCGAGCGTCCGGTGGCGACGATGATCGACCTCGGAGCCGACGCAATCACCGATTGGCGCACCGACTGGTATCTGTTCGCCGGACCACGTTGCTCCCAGGGAGCGGTGCAGGTGCGCGACGCCGAGTTCTCTCCCGATGGCTCCTACTTCGTCATCGTCGAAAAAGGCAACTGGAGCTGTGACAAGGCCATCGCCTTCCCAACCGCAGACGGTCCCGGGCTCGAGGAGAACCTCTGGGTAACGGCGGCGTTCGATTCGGTGTACTCGGTGGGTATCTCCGACGCTGCCGTCTACATCGGAGGCCACTTCTGTTTCGTCGAAGGCCTGGGTCCGATCGCCACCGCCGACGTGGCCGGCTACCCGTTCGTGCCCAAGCCCGCCGCGTGCGAGTCGGGCGGCAACGAGAACACCGCCGGCATTCAGGCGCGCTATCAGATTGCCGCCCTCGATCCGGCTACCGGTGACCCGCTCGATTGGAATCCCGGTGTCAATGCTCAGCAGGCCGTGTTCGATCTCGAGGTTCTCGATTCGGGGTTGCTCATCGGCCACGATCGCGACCGGGTGAACACCTTCCGAACCGGCAGGCACGCCTACCTGCAGTTGTTCGACCCGGTGTTGGTGGATCCGCCCGATCCGAACCCCGATCCGTCTTGTTCTGTCGAGCTCGACGCGGCGGACAATCCGGTGCTCTCCTGGGACCAGATTCCGGGGAACGACCGCTGGCAGGTTCGCCGAGACGGCTCGTGGCTGGCCACCATCGAAGGGGCAACCACATTCGGCGACACCGCAGCGGCTCCGGGCGCGCACAGCTACGTCGTCCGCTACAGGATCGACGACAACACGACCGATCTGACATGTGATCCCTCGCCCATCGTCGTTCCCGACGATCCGGGGCCGGGTGGGCAGTGCCTCGTGGTGTTCGACGCAAACGGGGCGACCATCGGTTGGGATGACGTCGACCCCGACAGCAGGTATCAGATCAGGCGCGATGGGTCGTGGGTGGCGACTACAAATGGCCTGACGACCTACGTCGACCCCTTCGGGGCACCTGGCGACACGTACGTGGTCAGGTATCGCCTGGACGGGTCGGTCTTCGATCTCGATTGCCAGCCCGTGTAGGAGATCTGGCGCTCAGGTGAGCCGCTGGTGTGCCGACAAAGTCGGTATGCCGCGTTTTCGAACCTTGACCCTGCCCGATGCGGCCCCGGCGCCGGTGCTGGAGCCCCAACCCGGGGGCCTGCTGCCGCGGGCGTGTCGCGAGTGTGAGGTCACCTGGTACGGCTGCTCTGACGACACCTGCTGGTGCTGTGAGGGTCCGGGCCAGGATGGGCCGCTGCGCTTGTTTGCTTCGCGGCGCTGACCCGCGGCCGCAAAGGCCCTAGGCCAGCACTGCGCGCAGATCGGCGATTTCGGACTCGAGGTCTTCGAGCATCTCGTCCGACGGCGGGAACGACAGGTCGACAGCTTCGAAAGAGTCGATGGGATCGGCGATCGGTTGTGTGGTCGAGGGGTGTCCGCCCGCTTCGGCCAGAGCGATTCCGGCGATCACGATGCGGGTGAGGCGGCTGGTTACCAGAGCCGACGGGTTGTTGTGCGACGACACGACATCGACGATCGACGGCGGGAAGTGCAGGTACTCCATCACCTGGGCGCCAAGCTGGTCGTGGCTCGAACCGAACACCGCACGTTCGGCCGTCAGCGACAGATAGACGTGGCCGTTGTCGTCTTCGACCACGGCCTCTTGCCAGCGGGGGCGAGCAGCGCGGTAGAGCAGGGGAGAGCCCACGTCGTGCAACAGAGCGGCGCTGAACGCGTCCGAAGCCCTCACGCCGACCTGGCGGGCTACAACCGCCGCGCCCGCAGCCGATGCGATGCTGTGTTCGAAGAACCCGTCGGGCATCTCACCGGCCGGGTCTCCCAAGCCGAGCGAGCCCGATGCGGCCAGAGCGCGAACCACGTTGAAACCCACGACCATGACCGCGCCCCAGGGATTGGTGACGGGGTTCTTGACCGCGAAGAAGGCCGAGTTGGCCAACGTCAACAGCCGAGCGGTCATCGACGGGTCGGCCTCGATGACACGAGCGATGTCGCGACCCTCGACGTTGGGATCGTCGAGCAGCGACAGCAGTCGCATGGTCGCCGAGTCTTGCTCGGGCAGTATCGAGAATTCTTCTACGAGGGTGGCTAGCTGCAATGACATGGGGTCCTCGATGGATGTGCGGGTACAAACCCATCGGACCGACTTGGGGTCGAGTTGAGTGCTGGAAATCTTCGATTCATCTGAGCTGTCCGCGTTCGGCCGCCGCGACATCGGGCCTGGCCACCAACAGGTAGACGATCGCGATGATCGGTCCACCGATGAGGGTGACCCCTCCGGCCACCATCAGCGTCAGCCACATCACCCGGTTCCGCTGAGCCAAACCCCAAGCCCAACCAGGCCTCCTGGCCGCGTCCAGGAAGGCAGCGGCGGTCAACAGCAGGGGGCTGGTTATCAGGATCCACCAGATAACCGCCCACAGAACCGAGGTCATGACCCGGGCCCCAAGGTCATATTGGGTACGTTCGTAATCGTGACCAAGCGCCTGTTGACCCCGCTGATACTCGTGTCGCTGCTGGTTGCGGCAGTGGTGTCCACGCCGGCGTCAGCATCGCAGGTCGACGACGGACGAGACGAACCGGTGGTGCTGGGCACCCTCACCGGCACCGTTGCGGCAACCTACCTGACATCGGACGCGAACGCGTCCGATGTCGACCCCAACCGCATCTGCACCGACGAGATCGACCTCGACGCCCAGATCGGCCAGGTGCTGATGCCCGGAGTCGACTGGGAACGGCTGGGCGAACTGGCCGATCTGGTTTCGCGCGGCCGAATCGGTGGCTGGGTGGTTCTGGGCACTCCGGACAGCACCCTCGCCGGCGAACTGGCCGCGCTGCGGCAGCTGGCGCCGATCGAGCCCCTTGTGGCTGTCGACGAGGAGGGTGGGCGCGTCCAGAGGCTCAGGAACGTGCTGTCGAGGCTGCCGTCGGCGGCCCAGATGGCAGCCACGCTGACACCAGACGAGTTGAGCGAGGCTCTCACCGCTCACAGCCGCGACATGGCCGCCCTGGGCTTCGACGCCAACCTGGCTCCGGTGCTGGACGTCGGCGGCGGTCCGGGTATCGGCGACCGGGCCTTCGGCGATGAGGTGCCCGTCGTGGTCGAGTACGGGTTGGCGGCCATGCATGGCGTCGAGGCCGGCGGCCTGATCGCGGTGGTGAAGCACTTCCCGGGTCATGGGTCGGCCTCGGCCGACTCGCACGAGGAGCTGCCGTTGGCGCCCACGCTGGCAGAGCTCGAAGCCCGCGACCTGGAGCCATTCCGGCAGGCGATCGCGCAGGGCGCCAGGGCCGTGATGGTGGCCCACCTCGATGTTCCCGGGCTCAGCGACGGCCTGCCCACGTCGCTTTCGAACGCGGCCGTGGAAGGCCTGTTGCGCAATCAGATGGGCTTCGACGGGCTGATAATGACCGACTCGCTCGACATGGACGCGGTAACCGATCGGTGGACCACCCCCGAGGCGGTCGAGCTGGCCATACTGGCGGGCAACGACATCGCGCTGCTCGGCAATGCCGACGAGGTCGACGCAATACACCTGAGGCTGCTGGACGCCGTGGCGGCCGGTCGCATCGATGCAGACCGGCTCGCCGATTCGGTCGCCAGGATTCTGGTGGCGAAGGGTTTGTTCGCCTGTGCCCTGTGATTTGAGGGGGCTGTGATTCGAGGGTCGGTGATCTGGGGGCGCCAGATCAGAACATGATGACGTTGCGGGCGATGGAGCCCGTCTTCATCTGCTCGAAGCCCTCGTTGATCTCGTCGAGGTGGATGTGGCCCGAGATCATCTCGTCGAGCATCAGCCGGCCGTCCATGTACATGTCGACCAGGCGGGGCATGTCGGTGCGGAACTGGTTGGAGCCCATGTTCGACCCCTGGAGCTTCTTTTCGCTCAACAGCTCGACACCGTGGATCTCGACGTTGGTGCCCACCGGAATCATGCCGATGATGGTGGCCGCGCCGCCTACTCGCAGCATCTGGAACGACTGCTCGGCGGTGGCCTTCAGGCCGACGGCCTCGAACGAATAGTGGACGCCACCGCCGGTGAGTTCCTTGACCGCCTCGACGGCGTCGACCTGGCCCGAGTTCACGGTGTCGGTGGCGCCGAGCTGGCGGGCGATCTCGAGCTTCGAATCGATCATGTCGACGGCGATGACACGGCCTGCGCCCGCAATGCGAGCACCCTGGATGGCGCCCAGGCCGATGCCGCCGCAGCCGATCACGGCCACGGTCTCGCCCGGACGCACACCGGCGGTGCGAAACACAGCGCCTACGCCGGTCATGATGCCGCAGCCGATGAGAGCGGCGCGATCGAGGGGCATGTCGGGGCGGATCTTCACCAGCGCATGCTCGTGCACCAACATCATCTCGGCGAACGAGCTGAGGTTGAGGAACTGCCACGCCGGCTCGCCGTCGATGGTGAGCCTCGGAGGCTCGCTGGGGCCTCGGCCCAGTTCGCCCGCGCCCTTGCCGGAGCACAGCGACGGCCGACCCTCGAGGCAGTACGAGCAGTGACCGCAGAACACCGACAGGCAGCTGATGACATGGTCGCCCGGCTTGAGGTAGGTGACATCGCTGCCGACCGCCTCGACCACGCCGGCCGATTCGTGGCCCAGGATCGCCGGCGTCATGTAGGGGTACTTGCCCTCCATGAAGTGGAGATCGCTGTGGCACAGACCGGCCGCCGCGGTGCGAACCAGCACCTCGCGCGGGCCTGGCTTGTCGACCGAGGCCTCGACGATGTCGAGGTTTCCAGGAATGGTGTTGAGAACTGCAGCCTTCATCAGACCCCGTTTCGAGTGGCTAGGGATGGGGCGAGACTACAACGGTGGCGACACCTGACCGAAACGGGTCTCAGGGATCGGTGGTGGTGGTGGAGGTAGCCGCCCCGCCGCTGTCGACATCGTTCAACACGGCATCCCACTGGGCCAGCAGGTAGGCGACGAGTTCTTCATCTGCGGTGCCGGGTACCGGTGTCGCCTCGACGGTCGAGGGATACAGCTCGTCGAGTTCGCTGACGATCAGGTCGGCGCGGGCGGGTCGCGAGCCAAGTGCGTCACCGAGGTAGAACTGGAACTCGGGCGAGATGATGGTGTCGATCAGCCTGCCTGCGGTACGGCGATCGCTGGCCCCCTGGACTATGGCGGCGTACGACACCACGCGCAGGCAGCCGTCGTCGATGGCCTCGGTCTCGAGCAATTCTGGGGTGTTGTGACGCAATCTGGCCGTCACCACCGGCATGCCGGCGGAGGCGACAACAGCTGTTTTTGTCCCTTCCAGATTGCCCTGTGTGAAGTCGCCGAAGTATGCGTCGCGCCAGGTCGGGGCGATCGACATGCCGTTGAGGTAGAGGTCTCGCAGCACCGCCGTCCACGAGCTCGCCGAGTTCGGATCGTCGCCGAAACGCTGCCACAAGGCGAGCATGAAGTACTGACCCAGCCGGTCGTCGTGCGGGTCTGGCACGACGAGCTGGTCGGCGAACTCTGGCCTGGTGAGGTCCAGTATCGAACCCGGCGCTGACAGCGCCTGGGCTTGTTCGCCCTCTGGGATGGCCAATTCGGCCCCGTCGGGCAGCGCGGCCTCGATCTGTGCCAGCCGCTCCTGCTCTTCGGGGTCGAGAGGTTCGGGTCGATAGTGCTGGGCGTCGAGATTCAAGCAGACGTCGAGGGTGCTGACCGGGGTGAGCCTGTCGTCGTCGACCAGCAGTGTCGGGTCGAGTTTGTCGACCTCAATCGCTCTGTACGGCGTGACGAGGCCCTCGGAGATGACCCGGTCGACCGAAAGGCTGTCGATTCCCAGCACGACATCGGCCACCGGTGTGTCGCGTGTGCGCGACAACAGCTCGACCACGGCCGCCGGGTCTGGTTCGCGCAACACGGCCACCCTCACACCGGTGCGTTCGGTGAAGTTGTCGAGTGTTTCGGACGGGATGACGAAGTCTTCGTGGGTCAGCAGCCGTACCGTCTCGACCTCGGGGCGGGTCGACCCGCAACCGGCCGCAATGGTCGCCATCGCCATCAGGGCCAAGACCGCGCGGGCCAGCGGGTGCCTGCGGCGTGATCTGTAGGGGCTCAACGGTTGCACAGCGCCAAGACGATGCCAGACGCAACGCTCACCGTGGGATCACCCTGGGTCGCCAGGTTGCTGAGCCCGCGACTGCTGGTCGGCTCGAGGGTTGCATCGACGAGGTCCCAGCGAAATCCCGACGCACTGACGCGCGCTGGGCCGCCTATCGCGAGCAACGACACGGTGGCGCCCGCCTGCACCGGCAGGCGTCTCGAGCGGCCGGCATGAACGGGTGTCATCGATTTCTTGTCGTCGCCCAGCCAAACCTCGATGTCGGCCAATCGGGGCGAGCACGCCACGGCGACGTTGATCAGTGAGTGGTCGACCCGGCCGCCAAGAGCTGCCCAGATGAGTATTTGGTCGCATTCGCGCTCGATGGCCAGGTCCAGGGCGAGTTCGAGGTCGCTGACGTCCTTGTCCGGGGGGTGCGTCAGTACGGTTGCGCCGCTGTCACGGGCCCAGCGGATGGCCTCGGCCGAGGCCGAATCGAGATCTCCGACCACCAGGTCGGGTGGCATGTTCGACGCCTGCAACAACGCTGTTCCGCCGTCGGCTGCGATGACGATGTCGGGGCGACCGCTGCCGGCCAGTTCTGCGGGCAGCGATGAGGTTTTCGAGCCGTTGGCGACGATCAGCGCGCGCACAGGCCCATTGTGGCCGAGCGACCGCATTTGTCGCGATCTGGCCACTAACTTTGGTTACTCGTGGGAGTCAAAGTCAGGCGCTGGGCATGGCGCGCAGGAAGATTGGTCGGCATCCTTGCCGGCATCGCAATGGCCACCGGTGTGTTCGCAGCCGCCGGCTATGCCATCGCGCCCCACAGCGAAGAGGCGCTCACACCCATCAGCCGCGAGCGCCTCATCGTCGACTTCAACCTCGAACCGGGCGAGCAACGAACCGAGGTCTACGACAGCCGTGGCGTTCAGATGGGCGTGCTGAACACCAGCATCGACCGCCAGATCATCCCGTATGAACAGATCCCCACGGCGGTCATCGAGGCGGTCACTGCGGTCGAGGACGAGAACTTCTTCGAGCACAACGGTTGGGACTTCCGCGGCACCCTGCGGGCCCTCATGTCGAACGTGTCGGCCGGCGGCATCAGCCAGGGCGGTTCGACCATCACCCAGCAGATCGTCAAGCTTCGCGTCGTCGGCCCCGAACGCACGCTCAACCGCAAGATCCGCGAGGCTGTGCTGGCCTCGCGGCTCGAAGAAGAGCTGTCCAAGGAAGAGCTGCTCGAGTTCTACCTGAACGAGATCTACTTCGGTAATGGTGCCTACGGCATCCAGGCCGCCGCCGAGACCTACTTCGGAAAGGAAGCCCAAGAACTCGACCACGGCGACGCGGCCCTGTTGGCTGGTCTCATCCGAGCGCCATCGATCTTCGACGGGTTCGACGATATCGACATCGCTCAGAGGCGCCGCGAGGTGGGCCTGATCCGTCTCCTCGACCAGGGTCACATCACCGAAGAAGAGTTCGACGAATACCAGCGTCGGCCACTGCCCACCCGCAACCTCAGCCCGAGGTTCACCGACGAGACCCTCAGGCGCAACTACTTCCTCGATTCGGTCACCGATGCAGCCCTCGACCTCGAGGTGCTTGGCGAGACCCGCGACGAACGCTTCAACGCTGTCTATGCGGGCGGCCTGCGGATCTACTCGACCTACGACCCCGAGATGGAGCAGATGATGCGGGCCTCGGTGGAGGAGTTCTTCGCCGACAAGGACCAGGGGCAATTCGAGGTCTCAATCGCAACGATCGAACCCTCGACCGGCGCCATCCGCGCCTTCATCGGTGGCCCCGACTTCGCCGATTTCGAGTTCAACCTGGCCACCCAGGGCAAACGCCAGCCGGGTTCTTCGTTCAAGACCTACGTATTGACCACCGCCGTCGAGCGCGCCGGGTTCTTGCCATACGACACCATCAGCGGCATCGGCCCTTGTGTGTTCGACGACGGCGCTCAGGGGTTCTACACGGTCAACAACTTCGGTGGTGGACGCGGCAGCGCCGGCACCATCGCCTCGATGACCAGGGCCAGTTCCAACTGCGCGTATGTCAGGCTGGGCATCCTGGCCGGCCTCGACCAGGTGGTCGACGTCGCCAGCCGCATGATCGGTCGCACCGGCGACGACAGGTTCCTGCCCTTCAAGTCGATGTCTCTCGGCGCCCAGGAGGTCACACCGCTCGAGCAGGCCGTCGGCTATTCGGTGTTGGCCAACGGCGGCGTCCGCATGGAGCCCTACTACATCGAGCGAATCGAAGACCGCGACGGCAACATCTTGTATCAGCATGTTCCCCGTGGCGAACGGGTGCTCAGCGAAGACACTGCGGCTTGGGTCACCAACGTGCTGGAATCCAACGTCCGCTTCGGCACCGGCACCAGGGCCGCAATCGCCAATGGTCAGCCGGCCGCCGGCAAGACCGGCACCGCCCAGGACTTCGGCGATGCGTGGTTCGTCGGGTACACCCCCTACTACTCCACAGCTGTTTGGATCGGCGACCCCACCGAGATCGTCGAGATGCGCAACATCTGGGGGCTTGGCGGGGTCACCGGCGGCCGGGTGCCTGCACCGATATTCGGCAGCTTCATGAGCAAGGTGCACGAATCGTTGCCGATCCGCGAGTTCCCGGCAGACCCGCCGGGTCCGCGCGCCAGCCGCTTCCTGCACCTGCCCGACGAGAAGTGCGACGTCGAGATCGAACTCGACGACGGCACCACCTACGAGGTCGAGCTCGACTGCACCGACGTCAGGGTCGATCTGGGCGAGCGCAACGGCACGTTCCTGCCGCGCGACGACGCCCTGTGCGAGATCGAGGTCGTCGACCCCGACGGGCTGGTGCGCCGCGAAAAGATTCGCTGCGTCGACGTCGTGTCTCGCGTGAACACCACCACGACGACCATCGAGGAGACCACCACCACCTCCGAGGCCGACGCCAGCACCACAACCACCGATGGTGGCTCCAGCACCACCACGACCACTGCCGGTGGCGCGTCGTCTACCACGACCACAACCGCGGCCACCTCGTCTACGACCACCACGGCGGCCACGTCGTCTACGACAACCACGACGGCCTCGTCGTCGACCACAACCACAGCAGCGACGTCGTCGACCACGACCACCGCGGCGGCGACCACCACAACGGCAGCCGGCGGCTGATTCGCTGCAGGACGTTCGCGCGGGCCGCCGGAGGTGCTAGAACGAACCCGGTCGTCCCAAGTGGAGGTGTGAGTTGACCAACCTCACGGCACTGCTCGAACTCCAGAACCTCGACACGCGTCTGGATCAGCTCGAGCACAAGCGGGCACACATGCCCGAGGCGGCGCGCATCGCCGAGTTGGATCACAGCCTCGAGGCCATAGCGAACCGTCGTGTCGAGCTGGCCGACAAACGCCACGCCATCGCGCGGTCCCAGAAGGCCATCGAGGACGAGATCGCCGGCATCGAGGCCAAGCGGGCCGAGGACACCGACCGCATGTACAACGGCGGCATCACTTCTCCCAAGGAGCTGACCGCTCTTCAAGACGAACTCGACAGCTTGGCCAGGCACCAGTCGAGCCTCGAGGACGAGGTTCTCGAACTGATGGAGCAGGCCGAGCCCCTCGACGCCACGCTCGCCAAGTTCGATGCCAAGGCCGCAGAGCTCCAAGACGAGCGGGGTCGCACCGAAGCAACCATGACCGTCGTCATCGCCGAGATCGACGCCGAACACGGGGCGGTCACGGCCAAGCGCCAGGCGGCTGCGGCATCGGTCGAACCCGATCTGCTGGCTCGCTACGAGCGCATGCGCAACGGATCGCGAAGTGGTGTGGCCGTCGGTTCGCTCAGCGCCGGGGTGTGCTCGGCGTGCGGGCTGGGCGCGTCGGCCGTGTTCCTCGACCGCATCCGGTCGCTGTCACCGGGCGAGATCGTCAACTGCGAGGAGTGTGGCGTAATCCTGGTTCCGGTCGGTGGTACCTGATGCTGTTGTGGTTTGCCGGAGCCTCTCTGGTGTTGATGTGGGTTGTGTTCCGTGACCCGGCCATAGATCATCGCCTGGTCATCGTGGGTGCGCTGCTGCCAGATTTGGTCGACGTGGCCGTTGGCGGTGGGTTCGACGCCGATTCGGGGCCGGCCCACACCCTGGTGTTTGCCGTCGGGCTGATGTTTGCGGTCATGGGCATCACCGTGGGCAGGCGTCTGCTCAGGCGCCGACTGCTGGCCATTCCGATCGGCTGGTTCTTTCACCTGATTCTCGATCCCGTATGGCCGCACTCCTCACTGTTTTGGTGGCCGGTCGACGGCGGCTCGTTCGGTGGCGTGCCGATTCCGGCATTCGACCGTCCACTGGCGCTGACGTTGTTGCTCGAGGCCGCCGGTGCCCTGGCCTTGGTGTGGGCCTATGGCCGCTTCGGGTTGTCCGACCCGGCCAGGCGTTCGGTCTTCGCCCGCAGCGGACGAATAGACCGCCAGCTCACAGACGGAACCCCGCCCACGTGTTGATACTGGTTCGCCATGGTCGCACCAGCGCCAATGCTTCTGGCCTGTTGCAGGGCCGGGTCGACAATCCGCTGGACGATCTGGGGCGCATGCAGGCCGCAGCGGTGGGGGAAGCGTTGGCCAACCTGGGCATCCGGCGTGTCGTTTGTTCTCCGTTGGCACGTGCGGTGTCGACCGCGTCCGAGATCTGTTCGCGGGCCGGCGTCGAGGCCGAGGTCGACGAGCGCTTCATCGAGCTCGACTATGGGCAATACGACATGATCCCGCTGGCTGATGTGCCGGGCGAGGTTTGGGATCGTTGGCGGGCCGACGCTTCGTTTGCGCCCCCGGGCGGAGAGTCGCTGCTGGATCTGAGGCAAAGGGTCTGGGCCGGCCTCGAAGAGCTGGCCGACCAGGCTCGCCGCGACGACATTGCCGTCGTGTGCCACACATCGCCCATCAAGGCCGCGGTTCAGTGGTCGCTGGGCGTCGAAGAAGAACTCTCGTGGCGAATGCGCCTGGACCCGGCGTCGATCTGTCGGGTGGCGGTGCGCGACCGGCCCGTGATGGTCTCGTTCAACGAGACCGCTCACCTGGCGGGCCTCAGCCCTGGGTAGTTGCCGTGGTCGTGGTGGGCTCGGTGGTGGTCGAGACGGGCTGAGTGGTTGTGGAGACCGCCACCGTCGTGGTGGTGGTCGGCTCGGCCTTGGTGGTGGTTGTCGGCTCGGTGGTGGTCGTCGTGGTCGCCAGTCTCCGCTCTTCGGAGATGCGCCTGGCCTCGGCCGCGTCGGTGGTGAAGGTGGCCTTGCAGGTCGACTGGCGAATGCCGCTGGCGACCGAGCCATCGGCGAACACACAGATGCCGATGGGGTCGTTGACGGCGGTGGTGCTGGTGGTGCTGGACGAGACGGTGGTGGTGGACGAGGTCGACTGCTGTGTGCCGGGAGGCGCAACGGTGGTACCAGACACCCGCGGGTTCTGGGTGGTGGGAGTGGCCACCCGCGCTGTGGTGCTGGTGGTGCCGAGGCTTTCGACGACCACCCCGACCTCGACATCGCCCGAGGTAGAGGTCGACGTCGACGAGTCGTCTGAGGCGGGTGCTCCGTCGGGCAGGGTCGAGGACGGCGCCGACGACGAACCCGAGCTCGAACCCGACGTGGTTTCGGTTTGTCCGATGTCGGTGAGGGTGCCCTCGGCTACCACCGGGTCGCCTGAGTTCGTGTCGCGGTTGATGGCGAACAAGACGATGAACACCATCGGCGCGAGCGCAAGGGCTATCAGCCCAACGGTGGTCATTCTGTCGCGTTCCAAGATCTGGTCCCTCGTCGCCGCCGGGGAAGGGCGGGCTTTGCGTTCGGTGACCGATCGTATTCGCTAGAACTACGAAGCGGCGCGCAGCAACCGCAGCGGGTGCCCAACGTCAGCCCGTTGAGCCGAACACGACCGCCACCTCGATGGTTTCGCCTCCGCGCTGCACTGTGAGGGTGGCCCCCGATCCGGGTCGACGCACGAGCACATCGGCGCGTAGGTCGCTGCTGCTGCGGATCATCATTCCGTCGACGGCGGTGATGCGGTCGCCGACCTGCAGACCCGCGTCTTCGGCTGCAGAACCTTCGACGACCTGGCTGATCAATGCCCCCGCGGTGCCGTCGGTGGTGCGGCCCGAGCTGACGCCCAACAAGGCCAACTGCACCTGTTGCCCGGCGACGAGCTGATCGGCCACGATGCGAGCCAGGTCGACTGTGACGGCGAAGCCGACGCCGGCGTTGTCGCCACTTTCGGTGAAGATCTGAGAGCTGATTCCGATCACCTCGCCGCTCAGGTTCACCAGAGGGCCGCCCGAGTTGCCCGGGTTGATGGCGGCGTCGGTTTGCACCATGGGAATGTCGGACACCACACGATCCACGGCGCTGACAATTCCGGCCGTCACAGTCTGTTCCAGCCCGAACGGGCTACCCAGCGCCACCACGGCCTGGCCCACGGTTATCTCAGAGCCGTCTGCCAACGAGGCGACGACCATTCCGGCCGGTGGGTCGATACGGACCACGCCGATGTCGGACAGTGTGTGGGTGCCCACTACCTCGCCTGGTACGCGGCTGCCGTCGCTCAACAGCACTTCGACGGTATCGACGTCGTCGACCACGTGGGCCGCGGTCATGATCAGGCCAGATGGGTCGTAGACCACTCCAGAGCCGACCCCGAAGCCGGTCTGGATGCGCACGACTGCGGGCGACACCAGGGCCGCGGCCTGGGCATAGGGCTCGCCGTCGATGCCCGCCGACTCGATTATCGGCACGACGGCGGGCTGGATGGTCGTGGCGACGGGCTCGGCGTCCGCCTGGGCAGCGTCCGCCTGGGTCGATGTGTTCTGGGTCGATGTGTTCTTGGCGACCAGGTAGGCCACCGCGGCCGAGGCTGCCATCAAGCCGGTGATGCCGACGATTGCCGCCAGCACCAGCGGCCACCGACGCCGGCGCTTGGGCTTGGTTTCAGGAGCGCGCTCGGCGTCGGGCTGACCCTCATCGGTGGGCTGGTTCTTGTCTTCGAAGCCCCACATCAGTACGGGTAGCGGGTCGTCGAGGGTCAGGGGGATCCTGACGTCGGGTTCGTTCGGCTGGTCAGGTGTCCATCGATCCATGTTCGCCTCGGCCATGTCGAGCGGTTTGTCGGCCCCAGTCTGGGGACGCTAAATGAGACAACCGTGAGAACGTCCCGATTCATTCCGAGGTTCCGGCTGGTTGGGGTTCGATTGGCTCGTGTGACGGTGAGCCGGCCACATAGGCGGGATTCTGTCCGGCGGCACGAGCCGCTTGGGTGGCCATCCATCTATGCGGTCTACCCGGAATCGTGGGACGGGCCGCCCGATTCCTGCTCGACCTTGCTCCGGGTGGGGTTTACCTAGCCGCCTGGTCGCCCAGGTCGCTGGTGCGCTCTTACCGCACCGTTTCACCCTTGCCTGTGATCGGCCTGGTGGCGAACCATCAGCCCGACCCATCGGCGGTTTGCTCTCTGTTGCACTTTCCGTCGCCTCGCGGCGCCTGGCCTCACGCCAGCACCCTGCCCTGTGGAGTCCCGACCTTCCTCGAATGCCTCGAAGGGCACCCGCGGCCACCTCGGCCGACTCACCGTCGCACGCAGGATAGCCGGGTGGACGCTCGGCTAGACCGAGCAGGTGATGTCGTTGGGGCCGTTCTGCCAGTAGCGCACGAGGTAGTCGCCCGCCAGGTCACCACCCGGGTGCTGGTAGGTGGTGCCATCGACGTTGGCCAGCCACGAGCCGTTGAGCCGCACGTAGTAGGTGCCGATGCCGGCGATGGGGCTCCAGGTCAACAAGACGCCGCCTCCCTGGGCCGATTTGGTGCACTCCGGACCTCCGCCGCCGCCACCACCACCACCACCACCACCACCGCCGCCGCCTCCGTCGACCGTGGCGCAGGTGATGTCGTTGGGGCCGTTCTGCCAGTAGCGCACCACATAGTCGGTCGCCAAGGTGGCCGGGCTGTCGGTGTAGGTGGTGGCCTGGGTAGAGGCCAACCACGAACCGTCCTTGCGGATCTGGTAGGTCGGGTCCCCGGCTATCGCGTTCCAAGTGATGATGGCGGTGCCGTTGGAAACCGTTGCAGTGCATTCGGGGTCACCGCCGCCGCCACCACCACCACCACCACCACCGCCGCCGAGGTCGAAGAAGGCCAGGGGGCCGACGAGGAAGCCGTTGGTGCGGTCGCCGTCGTAGCCGACCAGTAGTCCTCGTTCGGTGACGGTGATTTCGCGGGCGCCGCGGAAGGTGTTGTTGCCGGGGTTCCAGGTCAGGGGTGTGCCGTCGTTGACGCTGAGGGCGGCCAGCTGGGTACGCCACGCCCCTCCGGCGAAGAACACGCCGCTACAGAAATCGAGCCCCTTCGGAGCCATGATCTCGGTGGGGCCAGGGCCCTCGTCGATCTTGCAGAAGTGGCCGCCCACATAGACGATGTCGTCTGTCATGCCCACACCAAAGGCAGAGTCACGCAGGTACTTGCGCCACGTGTAGGTGACCGGTCGATCGACGGCCTCGACCAGATAGGCATAGTCGGACGTGGTTGCGGTGCCATACACCAGAGCGATCTTGGTGCCGTCGGGGCTGACCGATGCGTCCTGCAGGTCGATCGTGGGAACCATTCCAGAAGACCGGTGGGCGGTGAGGAATGGTGCGTTGGGGTCGGCGATGTTGATGACGGCGGTGGGGCCGGTGGCGACGCCGCTGATGCTGCTCCAGCGGCCGCCCAACACCAGACGCGTACCCGCCGGGTCGACCCCCATACCCCGGAAGGTCGTATAGATGCCTGGGGCCACACCCACATCGAAGTTGGGGTTGACGGTGCCGGTGTTGGGGTCGAGTTGGGCGAGGTAGCCGATGGGTTGGTTGTTGATCTGGCTGAAGTCGCCTGCGACGAATAGGCGGTTGTCGTGTAGGGCTAGTTCGGAGACTTTGCCCCAGGTGCCTTGTACGTCGAAGGTGGTGTCGACGTTGCAGGTGGGTAGTTCGATTTTGACGAGTTTGGATCGTTTGAAGGTGCCGTTTGGTGCGGTGATGTTGCGGAAGCGGCCGGCTACGAATGCTGTGTTTGGTTCGTTGCCTGGGATGATTTCGAGGACTTCGTCGTCGAAGGTGATGTTGGTGCAGATGATCTGTTTGGTGTCGATGTGCCAGCCGGTGAAGTAGGGCTGGTTGATGAGGGTGCCGTTCTGGAGGCGGATCTGCTGGAAGTCGCCACCCGACAAGATGTAATCACCAACCTGATCGGCCGCCCACACGTCGTACTGGTTGGCCTGCTGGATAACCGGGTAGCCAGTGGAAGGTGTCTCGGGCACCAACGGAGTCTGAGCGGCGGCGGGGTCGGCCATTTCGGCAACGCTCGGAACAAGCCCGAGAACGGCGACCAACGTCAACCCGGCAATCAGCAACTTGCTGAGGCGGTCGGCGACTTTGCGTGGAATCATCTGTTGGATTTCGTTAGGGCCGAAATGAGGCGTTCGGCGTGTGCGCTGAGTCGTTGCCGCTCGACTCGTTCGTACTCGGGGCGTCACGGAGAGTGGGGGAGACGCCGGTCTCGATCTATTCGGTGCCACTATCTGCCACTGAAGGTGGCGGATTGTGTTGGGACACTAGTAGTTCATGGCAGTACGTGCAATGCCTTGGTGCATCAGTGACTTCCACCTTTGACCGTGTCGCACTCGATCTCGTGCATAGCTCCTTCGTGGTAGCGCACGACGTAGGTGTCGCTCACGGCGCCTGAGGGGTCCAGGTGGCCAAAGCCCTGCACCGTCGCCAACCAGACACCGTTCTTGCGCACGGTGTACTCGTCGGTTTCGGCCAGCGGGGCCCACTGGATCGAGGCGCCGTCGGAGGAGACCGAAACGACACACACGTTCGGCTGTGGCTGCGGCTCTGGTGTGGGCTCGGGTTCGCCTCCGTCGCAGATGATGTCGTGGGGTCCGTTCTGCCAGAACCTCACGACGTATTCGGAGTTGGCGGTGCCACCGACGACGACGTGGCTGGTGGTGGTCACCGAAACCACCCAGGCGTCGTCGCTGCGCAGGTGATAGTTGCTCTCGCCCTCAACCGGATCCCACGTCAGCATCACCCCGTCGGCCGTGGGTGAGGCATCGCATCGATAGCCCGTCTCGACCACTGGTGTGGGCTGTGGTTGTGGTTCGGGCTGCGGCTGCGGCTGCGGCTCGGGCTGTGGTTGTGGCTGTGGCTGTGGCTGTGGCTTGGGTTCCGGTTGCGGATCGGGCTGCGGCTTGGGTTCCGGTTGGGGGTTGGGCTGCGGGTCGGCGATATCGACCACCATCTGGCCACGGAAGTAAGCAAGGGCGCCGGTGCGCACACCGCCCGCCGTCATGCCATCGAAACCCATGAGGAGCCCGCCATCGGCGGTCACAGTCAACTCGCGGGCTCCGGTGAACGAGGTGTTTCCGGGGTTCCAGGTGAGCGGGGTGCCGTCCTCGATGCTCAGCGCTGCCATCTTCGTGCGCCAGGCGTCGCCGCGGTTGTCCACGTTGGTGCAGAAGTCCCAGCCATGCTTGGGGCTCATCACCTCGAAGGGTCGCGGGCCACCCTCGATCTTGCAGAAATGCCCTGTGACGTACACGGCGGATTCGCCGATTGCGATGCCGAACGACGAATCGCCCATGAAATGTGTCCACTTCGGTGTGACCCGCTGTTCGGCCAGCGGCATCAGAACCGCGTAATCGGTGACGGTCGTCTTGCCGAATGCGAAGCCCACGTACCTGCCGTCGGCGCTGATGGCGGCGTCCGTGATCGCGTCGATCGGGAACGGGATGACCGACCGGTGGGCGGTGAGGCGGGGGTTCGCGGGGCTCGAGATGTCGACGACCGCACTGGGTCCGGTCGCGATGCCGCCGATCGATGTCCACTTGCCGGCAACAACCAGTCGAGCGCTCGCTGGGAACACCTTCAGTTCTCGAATGGTTCCGGGCAGGCCCGACGAGAAGTCGAGGTCGAATCCAGGGTCGACGGATCCGCTGTCGGCGTCGAGTCTTGCGAGATGGGCGATGTCCTCGCCGTTGATCGACGTGAAGTCGCCCCCGACGTAGAGGTCGTCACCGGTCAGGGCGACGTCGGTGATCTTTCCCCACACCGAGCGGACCTCGAAGTCGGGGTCGATGGTGCAATTCTGTAGGTCGAGTTTGGCCACCTTGCTCTGGGCGTACTCGTCCTGGCCGTCCGACACGCGGGTGAACCTGCCCACCGCGAAGATCGTGTTTCGCGACTGTCCGCGGGTGAAGTTCAGTACCTCGTCGTTGAAGGAGATGTCGGGGCAGGCGAGCCGGTTGGTCCGCAGATCGACGGCCATGAAATAGGGCTGGTCGACGACCGTTCCGGGTGTGGTTTCGATTTGGCGGAAGTCGCCGCCACCCAACAAGAAGTCGTCGACGATCTTGGCCGCATAGACCTGGTATTCGTCTTCGTGAAGGATCACAGGCAGGTCCGCCGCCGGGGTGTCGGTGGCGATGGTCACCGCTTCGGCTGCCGACGCCGGGTTGGCGGCGACCGTCAGGCCGGCGACGCTGAGCAGGGCTGCGAGAATCGCAGCACAAGCACGCGCAGCACAATTCGATGTCTTCACCGTCACTCCCAAACGGCCGGCGGAACTCCCGGCCGTACCGAGTGAACAGATAATCACTCAGAGTGACACATGTCAAAGAAAATCACTCAAGTAGGCACAGTCGGTGGTCGAAGGCAATCGTTTGTCCACTGCCAATAGGCCAGTCTCAGCGGATCAGTGACCGAGGCCTGTCAGAGAAACGCGACGCGGCGACCCCGCCCAGAAGACCCAATGTGGTGCCGAAGGCGAACATCGCGGCCACGATGACCAGGTCGAATTCGGCGTCGCCCAGTGCGGCCAGGGTCATTCGAACCAGGGTCAAGACGGCTACCGGCGGAACGGCCGACAGGGCTCCGTGCAGCGCAGGGGTTTCGGGGCGCATCGAGCCCGATACTGCGCCGCCGGCGAAGAACACGGCGAAGATCGCAAACATGATCACGACCTGCCAGCCCGAATCGTCACCTATCAGCCGACCTGCGATCGCCGCGAGAGGAACCGACAACACCGTGACCAGCAGGGCGCCCCGGTAGATCGCCTCGGTGTCGACCTCGTAGCCGCGGATGCGGTGGCTGGCTCCAAGACTCATGGGCGCAAAGTTATCGACTCAAAGGCGGTCTTCGGTCCGTCCCGGTACTCCCATGGCGATGAATTCGTCCAGCATCGATCGCCTCGTGTGCTGATCCCAACCGAGCTCGGTGGCCAGCAGATCGGCCACCTGTGGGGCCAGCTCGATGGCCTGAGCCGCATCCAGCAGGCCGACGCGCCAGCGGCGGCTCAAGACGTCGTCTATCGAGCACGCCATCTCGTAGCGGGCGGAATACACGACCTCGCCCAGGATGTAAGTCGAATCGGGCCGCGCGGCAACAGCGAGGTCGGGGTGCGAACGCATTATCGCCTGCACCACCCTGCTCTCGGTCCCGTAGCGATGCCACAGCCGTGGGATGCTCAACCCACCCACGTCGTCGCGGCTGCCCGAGCCGACCAGCTCGATCCGTTTGGTTCTGCTGGGGCGAATGCTCACCTCGTACCCCAGTTGGGTGACGGCGATGTCGACCGCCTCGGCCGCGAGTCGGCGCGACTCGGTGAGGTCGTCGGTGTGGGCGGCGATGACGCCGTCGTCGGAGACCGTCGCCGAGATCCGTCCTCCCGGCCGTATCAAGGTGCGTTTGCGTGGCGGGGGGCCGAACCATGCGCCGGTCACGTCGGTGTTGTCGAGGTCGTGGTCGATCGAGCTTCGCGCGCTGGCGAGGGCTTGGGCGATCTGATCGCCACGGGGCCGCGTTGGCTGTGCATCGGGCGATTCGGAGAAGTCTCCAGCGATGCCGAGCATTACGTGGTCCAGCCACGGAACGATCGACAACTGTGCTGACAAGTAGGCCGAATCTGCCACGAACCGGTCGCTCTCGACCGCGAGGTAGAGCCGAGTTCTAGGCGGGGTGGGTCGCGGCTGAAGGCTTGGCCTGGCATCGATGATGGTGCGGGCAGCCACGGCGACCGAGCCGACAGTGGGCGCCGATTGCGCATCTCGAAGCACCACGTCGGCACCCACGGCGTGGCCGGATGCATCGTGCCTGACGCGCTCCACCGACGCCCTGTTCGCGCAGCGAGCACCAAAGCGGATGGCTGCCGTGCGCGCAAGGGCGAGGGTCAAGCGGGCGTCGTCTACAACCGCGCCGGTGTGAATCGAAGTGTTGGTGGAGGCGTCGGGACGCAGCGACGGGATGCGGTCGAGTACCGCGTCGCGATCGATTTGCCACTCGTCGCTCGGTCGCCGCTCGCCCAGCCTGAGCCTGGCTGCCACCCGGCCGGCCCGCCGGTGGCGCGTCGACCGTCTGCCGGGCTCGATCACCGGAATGTTCCACAGCAGGAACGAGGCGTTGTGGCGCAATATCGCGAGTTCCGACAAACGCTCGGCTGGAGCCACCCGCCCAGCCGTCAGCTCGGTGGTGCCGCACACCAGCTTCGACGTCATCGCTGATGTGCCCGAGGCGAAGTCGTCTGCTTCGACCAGAGCCGTGGCCAGGCCGCGGGATGCTGCGTCGAGCGCGGCCGCGGCGCCGAACAGTCCGCCGCCGATGACCAGCACGTCGAAGGTCTCGTCGGCCAGGCGCTCGATCGAGCGTCGGCGGTCGAAGGCATCTGTCAGCACGCGCAGGAGCATAAACAACGCGAGCCGAGAGTGGCCGACAGGCGGTCGCAGAGATCCAGTTTGCCGTTGGGCTGGACATTCGGCTCGTGGCGCGGGAGACTCGATCGTTGCTGGCACCTCCGTCCCCCCAGGAGCGCGACCAACGTGAACCAACAGTGGCAGAGCCACGCCGCGTGCCAAGGTCTCGCGGCCGACATCTTCTATCCCACAACCGACGACGAGTCTCTCGAGGCCAAGTCCGTTTGCGGCGAGTGCCCGGTGCAGACCGAGTGCCTCGAGCACGCGCTCTCGACCCGCGAGAAAGATGGCGTCTGGGGTGGGGCAACAGAGCGAGAGCGCAGGCGAATCATTCGCCAACGTCGCCGAGCGGCGGCCAAACAGCGCGCTCTGTCTGTGGTGTCCGCCTAACCTTGGCCCCGTTCAGAGGTCGTCGCTCGGCTCGTCGCTGATCGGCGGTACCTACCAGAGCAGAGGCAGGCGATGACAGACATCGGTGACCACGGCGGGTGGCCCGCCATTTTGACCGAGCTGACCCAAGGTCGCGACCTCTCGTCGCAGGCGGCGCGTGCTGCCCTGGGCACCGTTCTGGAGGGCGACGCCACCGATGCCCAACTGGCGGCCTTCATCGTCGCCTTGAGGATGAAGGGCGAAAGCGTCGCCGAGATCTCGGGAATGGTCGACGCGATGTTGGACAACGCCGCACCGCTCGACCTGCCCGAAGGTGTCATCGACATCGTGGGCACGGGCGGATCGGCCATGCGGCGACGAGCTGCACTGAGTGTGTCGACCATGTCGTGTTTCGTCGCTTCGGCGGCTGGTGCATCTGTTGCCAAGCACGGCAACGTCGGTGCGTCCTCCACCAGCGGCTCATTCGACACGCTGTCGGCTCTGGGCGTGACCACCGGGCTCGACGGTGACGGCGTGCGGCTCTGTGTCGAGGAGGCCGGGCTGGGCTTCGTGTACGCCAAAGCCTTCCATCCGGCCATGCGGTTTGCCGGGCCGGTTCGCTCGCAGCTGGCCATTCCCACCGTGTTCAACTTGTTGGGTCCGCTTTCGCACCCAGGTCGGGTCCTGCGTCAGCTGATCGGTGTAAGCGATGCCGCCATGCAGGACCGCGTCGCTGCGACGTTTGCGGCTCGCGGTTCGAGGCACTCTTGGGTTGTTCACGGCAGCGGGCTCGACGAGCTGACACTGACCGGGCCCACCCGCATCGTGGAGGTTCGCGACGGCGAGCTGACCCGTGATTTCGTAATCGAGCCCGGCGATTTCTCGCTGGCGACGGTGACCGAAGACGCCATCGCCGGCGGTGGCCCGCAAGACAACGCCCGGATCGCCCTGGAAATCTTCGGCGGTGCCGACACCGGTGCCAGGCGCGACATAGTGGCGCTCAACTCTGGTGCGGCCTTGGTGGTGGCCGGTCTGGTGGCCGACCTGGACGAAGGCATCAGCTTGGCGATTGACACCATTTCGTCGGGCGCTGTGCTGGACAAACTCGAGGTGGTCAGGGCCGTGTCTGCCCGCTGGCGGCGGTTGATCCGGCGGGGCCCCATGGGCCTCAGGCCTCGCGCTTTGTGCCCACACCCTTGGCTGCAGCGAAACGGGGCAGCGAGATGGTCGCCGAACTCCACTGACCTTCGACTTCCACCAGGCGAAGGTCGGCGGCGTTGGCGTCGAGCCACGACGCAACACAAATGATTTCGTCTGCGGCAGTACCGTCGAGAACGGTCCCGAACGGCCCGGTGGGCCCGGACTCGGGGGCGCTGAGGTTTGCTGGCGAAAATAGTGGCACGTCGCCGTCGGTGCTCCATGTGTTGGCCAGGCGCCCGGCGACGATCTCCGCTCCGCCGCGACCGGGCTGCTCGACCACCAGACGGCCGGCGCGTTGCATGCGAGCAAACAGGTGCGAGCGTCTGAGGATGGCCGCCAGTGCGGCAGCCCGGTCGCGGGTTTCTGCTGCTTCCTCGAAGCGTTCGGCCAGCGCCAGCGCGTGCATTCGGTCGGCCAGCCGGGCGAGGATACGTTCTGGGTGCCGGGTCAGCTCGGTCGTTACCTGGGCCGTGATCTGGGCGTACTGGGCGGGTGGGGTGAAGCCGGTGCACGGGCACGCGCTGGCGCCCAGCTGAGCGGTGGCGCAAGGACCGGATTGGGCCCGCGACGAGGGCCGACTGTTGCACCGCCTGAGGCTGGTGACCGAGTGGATGGCGTCGATGGCAGCCGTGGCCGCACGTCGCGACCTGACCGGCCCCAGGTACAGGGCGCCATCGCTCTTGGGTCGCGTCACGACCGACAGCCGGGGGAACTGTTCGTTCAACGTCAACTTGAGGTAGACGTACTTGGACGGTGACTTACCGACGCGGTTGAAACGCGGCGAGTGCTGCTGGATGAGGCGTATCTCGGTGACCTCGGGTTCGAGCGGCCCTGGGCATTCGATGTGGGAGATGTGGTCGGTCTCGCGCAGCAGTTGGGCGACCTTTCGCCTGCGGTCGCTGGAGAAGTAAGACCGCACACGCGTCCTCAGGTTCGTGGCCTTCCCGACGTAGAGAATGCGGCCATCGCGATCGTGGAACATGTAGACGCCGGGCCGGCGCGGAAGCCCGTCTGTGAGCGCCAACTTGTGGACCTGAGGGTGGGTGTCTATGCCGGGCAGATTGAGCAGATCGTCGAGACCCAGCACACCGAAGAAGGCCGCTCGCTCGAACAAGAAGTGCAACAGGTCGGCGGTGGCCATGGCGTCGTCGAGGGCTCTGTGGGTGGGGCGGTGGTCGAGCCTCAGACGATCGGCCAGGGTGCCCAGCTTCATGTTGGGTACCTCGTCGACCAGCAGCCGCCGGGCGACCGCAAGCGTGTCGACGACGTGATTGCCGAGACGCTGACGGCCCGATCGCTCGAGGGCCGCGTTGACGAAAGCGAGGTCGAAGCCGACGTTGTGGCCGACGACCACGGAGTCGCCGATGAACTCGAGCAGACTGGGCAGGACCGACTCGATCCGTGGAGCCCGCAACACCATGGCCTGGGTGATGCCGGTGAGCACGGTCATCTCAGCGGGAATCCGGATGCCGGGGTTGACCATGGTCTGGAAGGTTCCCAGGGCCTCGCCACCGCAGACCTTGACAGCGCCGATCTCGGTGATGCGATCGTCGTTGCGGTTGCCGCCCGTGGTCTCGAGGTCGATCACACAGAACGTGACCTGATGCAGGGGCACGCCCAGGTCGTCGAACGACCGCTGCGAACCGGGGGAGTGGGTGCGAGGTGATGCGCGGTGGGTCACGACGCGGTCGGCGGCCGGCTGGTCGAACAGAGGCTGGTCGAACAGCGAACGGTTGACGGATGTTTGGTTGAAGAGCGTCCCAGAGTCCACGCCGTCGACCCTAAGGAGGGGGTGGGACGGTCGACCTCGCCTCATGGGGGTTGGCGAACAAGTGCGGGGGCGCGACACTCGGGTCTGATGGATGCCGACGCTGAGGCAAGCGCCACCGCAGACCTGGGCCGTGAACTCAGGGACGAGCTGAGGCCTGCGATCGAGAGCGCTTTCCACGTGGCCCGTTCCCTCGCCCGCAACACCAAGTCGAGCGTCGAGGTGCCGGCCGCTCTTCGCCCTTTTCTGACCTTCGCGAAGCTTCCGCCCCGAGCACTCGACATAGTTCGCGAGGCCATCGACGCAGACGAAGCATTCAGGAAACACGTCGTGTCGCTGACCGAGGAACACGAAGTCGGCGAGCTGGGCTGGCTTTGGCTGGATCGCCCCGATGGTTGGGTGCAGAGGTTGGCCGCCGCCGAGGCCGAAGCCATCGACCGCAGGCGCAGTGCCGATGCCGAATTGAGGGCCAAGGCTCTCGAGCGCCAGGTGCAGCGCCTGGAACTGGATCACCAGAACGCCAAGGAGGCTCTGGCAGCGGTGGAGGAGGCCCGCGACCAACTCGACCGCTCGCTGGCCCAGGCCCGCACCGAGCTCGAGCGGATTCAGGCCGCCCACGATCACGCTGTCAACGAGCGCGACGAGCTTCGAGACCGGGTGACCAGGCTCGATCGCCGAGCTACCAGGGCCGAGAAGGGCCTGGGCGAGGAGCGGGCCAAGGTCAGGCAGCTCCAGGTCGAGCTCGATCAGGCCATCGCATCGGCCGGGCAGGCAATCGACACCGCGATGTCGCTGGGGCTCGACGATCTGGACACCACCGCCATGTCGGCCGAGGTGCCAGCCGATGTCGTCGAGGTGATGAAGCCCGGTCGCGATGACGGTTCCGACACCCTTGGGGCCGCCGACGCCATCGCCGCCGCCGCCGACCTGACCGCGTCGCTGGCCGACGCCCTTCGACGTGCTGCCGCCCACCTGCGACCCGACGCGCCCGACACCTCCGC